>NZ_ACJM01000005.1 GCF_000174415.1 Dethiobacter alkaliphilus AHT 1 | reverse complement strand
CTGAAGAGGAACCAAGCTAAAGCGTAGGCTAAAATCCCACCGGCAACCAGGATGACAAGGTTCAGAACCGGAGCATAAGATGCTGCTTCATACCCCATGGCCAGAGCGCGGAAGGCATCCATGGCATAGGTGCTGGGCAACAACCGGGCTGCCTGCTGCAGAGCTTCCGGCAAAATGGAAGCCGGCATCATCAAACCGCCAAGCATAATGGAGGGCAGGAAAACTAACTGTGACCACATAATAGTTGCCTGTGTGTTTTTGGAGATAGTACCAATGAGCAAACCAAGACCGCTGCAGGTAAAGAGGAAGGCCAGATAAGTTACCGCCAGCATCAGCCAGTTTACCGGTAGTGGAGCAGCAAAGATTAACTGGGCTGAACCGGCAATCACTGTACCAACTACCAGCATGTGAATTACGGTTGCCAGAGCCGGCACTGCCAGAATCGATGCGGCAGGGACACCGTTAATCTTATAGCTGCGCAGGATACCGGCTTCCCTGTCTTCCACCAGGGGGTTGGGTAATCCGAGAATAGCACCGGAGAGAGCAGCAAAGATCATCATTGCCGGAATCATTGTATCCAGGAAAAACGGGTTAATTTCCTCTGTCATAATGGTTCCCATCATCAGGAAAAAGCCAAGGGGCAGCATGTAGTTCATTAACAGTAAATCTTTGTTCCGTAAACCGGTCCGAAGTGTAAACGCAGCATGTTGGGCAAAAGCAGTCATTTTAGTGCACCTCCTGAGTTAATTCCAAAAATCTCTCTTCCAAAGACGGACGCTCCACACGCAAATCTTCCAACTCTTCGCCTGCTTCGTTTATGCGGGCAATAATCTCACACACCGCCGCACCTGGGTCTGAGGAATAGTAGATCCGGTAGTCATCCTGCACCGTGGCCTTCACCACTCCGGCAAATCCGTTCTGTAAAAGTGACTGGCCGGTAGCACGTACGGAGATCTTTGTCAGACCGTTTCCTGTAGCCGTCAGTTCCCTGGGTGTTCCGCTTGCCACAATCTTTCCCTTCAGCATAATGGCCACCCGGTCTGCCAGTGATTCCACCTCCGCCATATCATGGGTGGACAGAATAATGGTGGTTCCTGCATCACGCAGCTCCCGCAGCACCTGATGCAGTGTTACTCTGCTTTGCACATCCAGGCCGGCAGTGGGTTCATCGAGAATCACAAGCTTGGGGTTGTGTGCCACCGCCAGCGCCAGAGCCAACCGCCTTTTTTGGCCGGTGGAGAGTGACTGATAAGTCTGCTGCATTTTATCCTGCAGACCCAGTCTCTCCAGCAGATCAAAGCGGGGTTTGATTCCATGGTAGGCGCTGAAGAGTTTTATGGCCTCCTCTACCTTAATGGTAGCCGGCAGTGCTGCCTGCTGCAGCTGGACTCCTACCAGTTGAGGTAGTTTTCCCGGCTCCGCTGCCGGATCCACATCCAGGATGCGAATGGTTCCACCGTCTTGCTTACGGATACCTTCCAGGCATTCCAGGGTACTGGTTTTCCCCGCACCGTTTGGGCCCAAGAGAGCAAAAATTTCGCCTTCCTTTACCGTAAAGCTGATGCCGTCCACCGCCGTAACGCCACCGTACTGTTTGGAAAAATCTTTTACCATAACAACCATATCTTTCATTTACCGTGACCTCCTTGCTTTCGTTTGTTTCTGTTGTCTATAGAATACACCACAACACTTGGTCTCACATCGGTCTACCGGCGTATTTGGGCCTAGTCATAAAGGACGAAAAAAAGCTTAGGCCGCTTGGAGTAGCGGCCTAAGCCCTGTTAAGTCAACCGATAATTATTCGATTGTCACATAATGTTTAGCCAAAGAATGTTTCGTACAAGCCCCATACCATAACCACAGCAATAGCGATGGGGATGATATACTTGATGCTTACGGCGTACCAGGCACACAGGAACTGGCGGTCCTTACCGCAGTTAGCTTCTTCCATAACCTTCTGGTTGCCCCAGACATAGCCGGCAAAGATGGCGGTAAGTAATCCGCCCAGCGGCAGGAAGATACTGTTGGCAAACCAGTCAAAGGTATCAAGTATATCCATACCCTGGAAAGTGATATCGCTCCAAGCACTGAATCCAAGAACTGAGGGAATTCCCAGGAGGAAAATCAGTCCGCCAAGTACAACAGCAGCGGTTCTGCGGCTCCAACCGTGCTCATCAATGACCCAGGCCACTACAACTTCCAGCAGGGAAATGGCGGAAGTCAGTGCGGCTACAGACAATAACAGGAAGAACAGGAAACCAAACAACTGACCCATGGGCATTTCAGCAAATACCGCAGGCAGGGTCATAAATGCCAGTCCTGCACCACCATCAGGGTCAAAGCCCAGAGCAAACACAGCGGGGAAAATGGCAAATCCGGCAAGCAATGCAATACCGGTATCCAGACCCACAACCCAACCGGAGTCAACTGAAACGTCTTCATTTTGCTTCAGATAACTGCCGTAAGTAATCAGAGCACCCATCCCTAAGCTCAATGTGAAAAAGGCTTGAGCAATGGCTGATAAAAAGGTTTGACCCGTTACCTGACTGAAATCAGGCTGCAAATAAAAGGCTACACCGGCACCTGCTCCGGGAAGTGTTAAGGAGCGAACAATCAGCGCCACAAACAAGATAAACAGCATCGGCATCAAAATCTTTACCGTACGTTGGATCCCTTTAACAACACCGGCTGCGATTACGCCCACGGTGATAAGCATAAAGAGGAAATGCCACAAAATCGGCTCCCATACCTGGGAGATGTGGCCGACAAAAGTATCGACGTAATCTGTACCAGGTGCATACAGGCCACCTAATGACTGTGCAGTATAAGACATGGCCCAGCCGGCTACCACAGAGTAATAAGATAGAATAATAAAACCTGTAAAAACACCCAGAGCCCCGACCAACCACCATGGTGTGTTGGGAGCTAAAGCTTTAAATGCCCCCACCGGGTTTCTTTGTGTCTTTCTTCCGATAGATACCTCTGTGTTGAGTAGAGGATACCCGATAAGCAGGGTTGTAATTAAATAAATCAGGACGAAAACTGCGCCACCCTCAGTCCCTGTTACATGGGGGAAACGCCAGATATTGCCGAGGCCGATAGCTGAACCGGCAGCGGCCAGAATAAAGCCAATTCTACTTACCCATTGTTCTCTTTCGTTACTCATAACGCACCTCCTGTCAATTTAGTAAAAACAGAGAACAAAATTATCCCATTTACCTCCTTTCCCTTTTTTTCACAAGGGGAATAATACCGGCCCGCAAACAGGCCACATTATCCCGTATTCCCTATCGCATAACTTTTTCTTTGTGCCTATTAAATTTCCCTTCTTTTATTTATATATTAATTCTAATATTTATTATTACCGTGCAAAAAAAGAAGCTGACCTAATATCAGCTTCCCAGGGTTTGTTAGATTATAGCAACTTTGACGTATCCCCCATCACTGTCTTCAAAAGCGACATGGAGCTGCGGATAAAACGTTCTTTTTCTTCGGGGTCGGCCTCATGAAATTCTTTTTCCAGCTTTTCCATGATTTCAGCTGCAACATCAAATAGCATATCACCACTCCTGGATTATTATTTTTCAGTACCCTGTACTGATTAAATTACCCATTGGTGGCGGCAATAATAAGTTCCATTTTAGCAGAACGGGGAAATCCTTTAATCTCCCGCTCCCGCCGCATGGCATCTTCTTTTTTTTCGTACTCCTCCCACCAGACTATTTCTACAGGCAGCCTGGCTCTGGTATATTTGGCAGCTTTGCCGCTGTTATGCATTCTAACCCGCTTTTTCAGACACGTTGTCCAGCCGGTATACAGGGTATCATCGGCACACTTTAAAATATAGACAAACGCCGCCATATGATCATCCCCTGTTCTACTTAACCAGCTTCAGTATTTCTTTAAACTCCTGCCCCTCGGCAATTCGTACCAACTCAAATAATGTTGTTTCGGTGCTGGTAATATGAGCCCCGCCGTCCTTCATCTTTTCCAGCCCGATTAGTTTATTATCCTCGGTTCGGGAAGAAACACCGTCGGCCACCACATGCACATCATATTCGGCTTTAAGCAGGCCCATAACGGTCTGGTAAACACAGATATGGGTTTCAATACCCACCACCAATACCTGCTGCCTGTTATAAGAGGACAGAGTCTTTACAAATTCATCATTTAAACAGGAATTAAAGGTCACCTTTTCCACCGGTGCTCCCTCCAGAAGGTCGGCAATCTCCTCGATGGTACCTCCCAACCCTTCCGGATACTGCTCCACCCAGATTACCGGTATATCCAGGGCTTTTGCCCCCTGAATCATGATTTGGATATTATTAAACAGGTCCTCTTTGTTGTGCATCATATGTGCCAGTTTCCCCTGCACATCGATCACAACCAATACGCATTCATCTTTGCTGAGCATCGCTGTCACTTCCCGTCTGCAGAATTTATCTTTACTATTTCTGCACAACAATGCCTGTTCCCTTCACTTTCCGCTGATGCTTTGCTGACTGCAAAGCATCATTCCATTTTTTCCCCGTCGGTTAGCTTTTCCAGCTTGCCGTCGTTTAGTTTATAGATCAAGGGAGCAAGAGAAGCCACTTCAGGATTGCGGGTGGCCAGCACCACCGCCACACCGGCGCGGTTTAAATCCCGAATCTGTTTTGGCAGTTCATGTTCCCGCTCAGGCTCATCAAGGAGAACCGCAGCCAGGCGCCCGTTGGGCTGAATTTTTTCCTTCTCCAGGCCTCCGTCTATAAACCAGACACGCTCTGAACACATCTGCTCCAGTTCCCGGGCTCCGGTGCGCCCCACCAGGCGCCCCTCAAAATAAACAGCGCCCTGGTCCGGTGCATCCCGAAAGCTCAGCACTTTAAGCAAAGTGGTTTTCCCTGCGGCAGGCCCGCCAAGGATGGCAATGAAATCCCCTTCCATAATCTCCAGCCGGATACCGTGCAGCACCCAGGACTGCCTGCCGTTTCCTTTCCAGATATCCCTTGCTTCCAGTACGGTATTACGCAGCATTTTCCACACCTACTTTTTTCTCAGAATGTTTATATCTCTTTGTCACCTGAGTCGTCAGCAGTGACAACAAAAATCCCCAAACTCCACCTGCCACCCCACCGGAAAGAACCGTTATCAATCTGGCAAATAACGCCACCCAAGTTACGGGCATCAAGGCCAGCAAAGTGGATATCCCTGCATCGGGAAACATAATAAACTTTTTTCTCTGCATAAACATCATTTTCACCTGCCAACCAATTCTAATTAACTCTGCTCCAGGCCTTTGCGCCTGTAGACAACCATCAGCAGCAAAAATGCCACCAGAATACTTGCTGATAAAAACGCCAACTGGGGCCCCATTTGCGCCAGGCCCTGCCCTTCATCCAGTGTCAGGCGCAGCATCTGAAAGAAATGGTGAGTGGGGAGAAATCCTGCCAGGGTACCGATAAAATCCTGCGGCTCGTGTGAAGCTAACAGAGGCACCAGCATAAAGACCATATAAACCGGCATGCCCACCACCCCGGTGGCCATCTGATTCTGTGACAACAATCCGATGAGCATACCGATGAAAATACAAACCACTGCAGTAAGAGTCATCCCCACCACGATAACCGGCAATGTCCCTGCTTCACTGCCCACAACCAACAGTAATACAACCATGGTAAGAAGTACCGACACAAAGGTTAAAAGCCCTTTACCAACAAATACCTCTGCCGGTTTGGCCGGGGACAGGGTAAGCACCTCCAGGGTCCTTTTTTCCTTTTCCTCGGCGATGGTCATAGCCGGTACATACATCCCCACCAAAGTGGCCAAAAACAACAGCCCCATGCCCAGGGCAAAGCCGTCGGGCATTTCCGGAATGAAATTCTTGTAGATCATGGTCAGTGCCACCGGGATTACAAACATTGTCAACAGATTCATATTTGTGCGGATATCCTGCGCTTCTTTGATAAAAATTGCTGAAATGCGTCCCATATTCATTAAAAATCCCTCCCGGTAACTTTTACGAAAATATCGGCCAGGGTTGGTTCACTGGAATGAATGGCCCTTACTTTTCCGTGCCGTAACCAGCAGGACACCAACGTGGATGTTTCCTTACAGTCCATATCCAACACTTTTTCTTCTTTTGACCCGTCATCCAGCAGGACACGCAGGGTACGGTCGGCATACTGCAGTTTCAGCTCCTCCGGCGACCCTTGGGCTACAATCCGCCCCTCATTTAGAAAGGCCACCCGGTGGCAGAGTTTCTCCACCTCTTCCATGTTGTGTGAGGTGAGAAAAACTGTGGTCCCTGCTTTGTTGATATCCTGTAAAATCCGGTGCATGTTGTCTGCCGAGGTGGGATCCAGACCGGAGGTGGGCTCATCCAGAAACAATAGCTTGGGCCGGTGCAGCAGTGCCCGCACCAACAGCACTTTTTGTTTCATTCCCTTGGAGAGCTGTTTTACCGGTGTGTTCTTTTCCTTGAGCAAATCCACCTTATGCAGATACTCATCCATGTTATCTGCCTTACAGTTATACAGGCGGCAGAAAAACTGCAGGTTCTGGGCCACTGTCAGCCGCTCATAAAGGTTGGTTTTCTCCGGCACAAAGCCGATATTTAACTGTACCACTTGTTTTTGGGTTGTAACATCCATACCCAGAATGGTTGCCTGACCACCGGTGGGCTGGAGTTGACCGGCGAGGATTTTCAGCGTGGTGGTTTTACCCGCCCCGTTTGGTCCCAAAAACCCAAAAACTTCTCCGTCAGCCACCGAAAAGTCGATTCCTTTCAAGGCCAGCTTATCGCCATATTCTTTCTGCAAAGAAGAAACTTCTATCATCATCTTCACTCCCGACATACTTGGTGAAAAATTAGCAGTTCATTCATTCTGCCTGATTTAAGTATAGAACAGCCTTCTGAACAAAAATAAAACAGTTTCTGAACATAAAAAATAAACACTCCCTTTTGGAAGTGTTTAATCTTCTTCTGAACAAAGTTTATAGTAGCGGCTATATATTACTAGCTACCAGCCTGGTTAATTCATGAAACTATTGAGCTATCATATTAAAAATAATTGTAGCAATACTGCCAACAAAAGCAATAATACCCAGTGCTAATGCTTGTTTTTCATTTTGCGGAGAGTGCTTAGCATAAAGGTAAGCCCCCGCTGCTACCACCGGGCCCAAAAAAACAAAAAGTATTTTTGGCACAGTACTGCCGTGGATATCCCAATTAGTATTGATTTGCAAAGAAATGTTTTCCGGCAAGAAGAAAAAAGCAATACCATTTACCAACACAACTAAAACAAACAGCACAAGAATAATTTTGCCCATTGATGACACTTTTGACATAAGTTATCCCTCCATTTTGTTTTTTTTCTCCCATGAAAAAACCCATCTTTACCGGACCAACTAAAGCAACCCATCGCTGTGTTTCCACATTTCACTTTATGTTAATATCATTATATTTGCCTGGGGCTATTTTTATCATTATCCAGTAAAATAGAATGCCAAATAGCGTTGCCCCGCCCAGCACCACCAGATAAACCGGGAGTTCTGCTTCAGTGGCAAAGTAAGCTGTTCTACCTGCCAGATAAAGCAAATAGTAAAGCCCTCCCCCTGCTACCATGGCCAAAACAACGTTAATATTTTGCTTAATAGCCTTTTGCGGACTATCCCAGGTTAAATAAGGCCGCATAAAATCTATCAGTAAACTTAAGGTAATAGCGGGAAAGCTTAACACCATTCCTCCCCCAAGAACTATCAGAAGTTCTGTTAAACTCCAGGGCAGCATAATAAGCGACATTAGAACAACTATAGGTAACGTCAAAGAAGCTAGGATAAAGGAGTAAAGTATCTTTCCCTGAATTTGTTTTTTTGGAGGAATTGGAATTACTTGAGATACCCAAAATAACTTACCTTCCCGGGAAAAGGAACTAGAGGCTGCCGGAACAAATAATGCCAAAACAGCGATAAAAACCGCACCTCCCAAAAGTTGCGCAACCCGAGGCTCCATTTCTTGAAGGACAGTTATCAACTGATCCATACTTCCTCCGGAGAGGGCTGGGATGACAAAGAGTAAAGGCACTATGGCCAGCATAGCTACGCTGTTGAAAAGATAAATTGGAGTTCTAAAAAGGTATTTTATCTCCCGCATAGCGATTGCCCAAACAAAGGAAGTGGGCTGAGAGATTTTCTTTTCCAGTTTTTCCTGGGAAATGGCTTTGCGGCTCTGAACTTCCTCCCCGCCGATAAGACCTTGATAAAATATTTTTTGTCCAATTAAGAGCATCGAAGCTATGCCTGCAAAACTAAAACCCAGAAAATAAGCAAAATTAAGAATCCCTTCCACGCCTCCAGAGGTTAAAGCCTTTGTAGCAAATAGTGCGGGGGGATAAATCCTGCTAACATAGCTTACTAATCCTTGTTCTTCTAAAAATAGCATCTCAATAAATTCTGCTTCTTCTCCCACTGGTATCCCAGTAATAAAGTAGTTAAAGCCTAAAAGGATAAAAATAAATAAAACAAGTCCAATCATACGCAATGTATCTCTTCTTCTGCTAAAGTTAGTCACCCTCATCAGAAAAAGAACAAAAATTGAAGCAAGAGTCAAAGGTATTACCGGCACTAAGAAAAATACAACTGCACCGATAATCCAGTAAAGGGGGCCGGCGCCTGTATTGCTACCGTAAACCCATAGAGCCGGCAAGTAAAAAGGTAAGATAGTTAAATAATCATAAATTAAGACTACAGAAAATTTAGCTCCCAGGATATCTTTGGGGAGGTAAGGTAACGGAACTAAAATCGATAAGTCTTTTGAGTAATAAAATACAGACATCACAAAGACAAAGCCAAACATCAGTACCAGGACAGAAGCTAAAACCAATGCCGAGGTCAGCACCACTTCTGCCTGACCAAAGGTTAAGCCTGCTTTGTAGGTTTCTTGAACCAATCTTAAATAAAGGTAAAAAATAGGTCCTAGACTTATAACAATTAATGCAAATAGTCCTAAGCTTCCAAGAAACTTCTTTATGTCTTTTTTGCGGTACCAATTTATTGCGGAAAGACTAAAGTTCACCCTTATTTGCAGCCAAATTAGTTGTAGCATTCTCATTTATTTGTCAACTCCAGGAATATTTTTTCCAGGGATTCTTGGTCTTCCGATAGGTTATTAAGCTCGGCCATGGTACCACAGGCAATAAGCTTTCCTTTATGAATAATACCGATGCGGTCACAGAGCTTCTCAGCCACCTCCAATACATGGGTAGAAAAAAAGACTGTATTCCCTTTATTACAGTGTTCTCGCATATAATTTTTAAGATTGTTGGCAGACTTAGGATCTAGCCCCACCATGGGCTCATCCAAAATAAAAACCTCAGGCTCGTGTAGTAGCGCCCCGATAAGGATTATTTTTTGACGCATACCATGAGAGTAGGTTTGAATCAGATCACTAACTGCCCCCTTTAATTCAAAAAGATCTAACAGGGCATTGATTCTCTCCCGTCTTATTTCCCCCGAAACACCATAAGCGTCCCCTAAAAAGTTCAAATACTCGATGCCTGTAAGCTTTTCATAAACTTCGGGAGTATCAGGAACAAAGCTTATGGATTGCTTTGCTGCTAAAGGGCTTTCTGTAACACTGTGGCCATTGATGGTAATAGTGCCATTATCAGGTTTTAAAAGCCCTACCATCATTTTAATAGTAGTGGTTTTACCAGCGCCATTAGGTCCGAGAAAACCAAATATTTCTCCTGCCTTAACCTCCAGGTTAAGCTCATCAACAGCTTTTATAGCTCCATTGTTATAACTCTTTGATAAATTGGAGATCTCAATCACTTTGTATACCCTCTCTCATTTATTTCATTACCACCCATCTCGGCTGCATTAGTATCTTTTAATTACCCTACCCTTCTTCATTACCCATGTTTTTCCTGCAGCTTGTTAAAAAATTAGCAAGATTTCAATACTGGTTTGCATAGCAGCTTCGTAAACTGCGAAGAGTATAACTCTGGCAAGATGAAAAAACACTCTCTTTTGGAAGTGTTTAATCCTCTTCTGAACAAGTTATAGTAAAGTTCCCTGGTCTTAGGACTGGGATCCACCCCCAGTTCTTCTTCAGGTCTACTTTTTTACTGCGAAGTGGTAGAAAATGGATGGTAGGAGTTATTAATATTTTATTAATTTAGTTTTTTTTGCTAATGGTAAAATAGCCCATAAAGTCAATAATATCAGGCTTTCTTGGAAGACAGGAAGTGGTAAATTAAGGGTATTTGCCTTGACATTAAAACTAGGGAGCATATAATAAAAAGTAACAAGTTATTCCATTTTAACCAATTCTATAGCTTATTGAATCGTTTTTTCAAACCTCATTTCAGATAATTCAGAGAGTTCAATATACTTTAATCCACCTCAAACAATTAACCATATACATAAAATAACATCATGACGGATATACGTATCTGTCGTTTTTGTTTCGCGGGTTTTTTATACCGGAAATTATATCTCAGTTAGCAATGCTTTAGCAGTAACCGGTACTGGAAGGCGCGCGTTTAGGAAATCTAATACGCGCGCCTTTCTTTGTAAGGACAAGCTTGAATATTACACAGGGAGTCTGAATATATTTGCATGTCAGATGCTTTTTTTGTTATGCATTTTTTTTTTAATGATAGTGTTATGATTCACTTAAAATAAATGGAATTGGAGGAATGCATTATGAATATTTATTAAATTATGTTTGGAATGTGTAAATAGCTGCACCATTCTAAAACAAAATCATGAAGGAGGAAAAAGAATGAATAGTCGTACGCATCAATATACGCCTCTTACACAGAGCGATATTGACAAAATTGATCAGGCCACCATGGAGGTGCTGTCGGAAACCGGTTTTGAAGTATATCAGCCGGAAGCTTTTGAGTATTTTAAAAAAGTTGCCGACTTCGTTGATGAGGAAAATAAGATAATCAAATTAAAGGAAGAAACCGTTAGGGAACTAATTTCATCAGCGCCTTCAAAAATAACACTTTACGGACGAAATGAGAAGCACGACTGCCATCTTGGATCAGGGAACGTATATTTTGGGACCGGTGGTACAGCTTTACACATGCTGGACCATGGAGAAAAAGATAGCAGGCCTGCCTTGCTGCAGGATCTTGAGAATGTGGTCAGAGTTGTTGACAAGATGGATAACATTGACATTTGCTTACTGCCAACTTACCCCAATGACTTAGATGTTAATGATGTAGATATAAACAGGTTTTTTGCAGGACTGACCTACACTGACAAGCATGTTATGGGCGGTGTCTATACTTCGGAGGGTATAAATGAAGTGATTCGTATGGCCGAAGAGGCTGCGGGTTCTCCGGAAGCGCTGCGGGAACGTCCATTCATTTCCTTTATAACCTGTGGAATCAGCCCACTTAGAATTGATGATAAATACGGAACTTTTATGATGCAAATTGCCAGAGAAGGCCTTCCCCTGGCAGTGCCGGTAGAACCATTATGCGGCGGCACTTCACCTATGTCCGTGGCCGGTACGCTTGTGGTTCAAAATTGTGATGCCCTGATTAATATTATGCTGACTCAGTTAGTAAATCCAGGGACTCCGGTAATATATGGGTGTGTTGCTTCTTCAATGGATATGAGTACTATGCGATATTTAGGTGCTCCTGTGGAAAGCGGTTTAATCAATGCCGCAACAGCACAGATGGCCCAGCACTATGGTATCCCCTATTATTCAACTGCGGGCATCAGTGATTCAAAAGTACTGGATGCGCAATGCGGATATGAATCGGCTGTAACGAACATGCTGGTAGGTTTGGCAGGAGCAGATTTTATCCATGATGCCGCCGGTCTGATGGAATTTGCCTTTACAGTAAGCTTAGAGAAGCTTGTAATCGATAATGAAATCCTCGGCATGGTGAAAAGATCGATAAAGGGCATTGATGTAACCGAAAAGACCCTTTGCGTCGATGAAATCAAAAAAGCCGGACCCGGCGGAAACTTTGTAGCCAGCAGAACTACCAGGAAGTTTTATAGAACCGAGCATTATCAGCCTACGCTCAGTGACCGCCAGCAGCGTTCAGTATGGAAGTCGGAAGGGCATACAACAGCCGATGAAAGGGCTCATAAGATTGTTGCCGGAATTCTCAAAGAAAAACCGAAAAAGTACTTTTTGTCTAAACACAAGTACGCCATATAAGAGGAGGTTCGAGCTTTGGAAGGAGTGGTAACATGATTATTATCGGAGAACGGGTTAATGCAACCAGGCGAAGTATAAAAAATGCCATTCAACAGAAAGATGCCGATACCATTAAAGCTGAAATAACCATGCAGGATTCTGCAGGAGCACATTATATTGACCTGAATGCGGGCACAGGTTCAGGAAATGTACAGCAGGAAAAGGATGATTTATGCTGGCTTATTGATATAGCCCTGGAGTGTACAGATAAGAAGATTGTCCTGGATTCATCCAGCGCTGAAACTCTTAAACACGCTGTGGAGCACCTGGATAACCGCAGGCCGTGGATGCTAAATTCCATTAATGGTGAACTGACTGCGCAGTCTATAGAAATTATTGAACTTGCCTCTCAGTACCAAGTTCCTCTCATAGCCCTTGCTATGGATAAGGATGGCATACCTGCTGAGGCTGAGAAAAGACTGGCTGCCTGTGAAGCAATATTAAACGAAGTTACAAAAAGAGGATTGAAGGAAGAGCTTGTCTTTTTTGATCCCCTTGTGCTTCCTGTTTCAACAGATGAAAAGCAGGCTATGGTTACCTTTAAGACCATCCAGAAAATTAATGAGCTCTTCCCGCAGGCCAAAACCACCATGGGCTTATCCAACATTTCTCATGGGTTGAAAAAACGCTCTTTGGTAAACGGGTCTTTTCTAACCACAGCTGTTTGTTTTGGTTTGCATTCAGCTATTTGTGATCCCACCCAAAAAAGTATCCAACAGTCTGTTGTCATGGGTAACTTACTTGCCGGTAATGATAAGTTTTGCAGAAAATTCTCCAGAGCTATCAGGCAGGGGGTATTTGAGGAAGAGGTGAGTTAATTGGATGAACAAAAAGTTCAGTACAGAAAACCTCTGCATGTACAGCCTGTTGAACGTCTTACCCAAGCACAGGTTGAGGCAATACATGAGGCCTCAATGAAACTGTTGCAGGAACAAGGACTTAAATGTGCGGGAGAACAGGCTGCCGATGTATATCGCAGTGCAGGGTGCACGGTAACTGAAATTAAAGACGAAAAGCAAAAGCAGTGGAAAATAATTTTTCCGGAAAAAGTACTTAAAAAGGCACTCAGCAGTGTGCCTTCCCAGGTTGTTCTCGGTGCCAGAGATCCCCAAAACACCTTATATTTAGATGCAAATGTTCCTGCGGTATATTTTGGAACCGGCTCAGAAACAAATATCTATCTCAGGTCTAAGATAGAAAACTTTGTAAGTGCCGACAATGAACAAAATAAACTGCAGTACCCCGTATTTCAGGAAGAGGCTGGCTCCATCTCTGCCCTGCGTGAATCAGCCCGTCTTATAGACCACCTGGAACATGCAGATTTCTTTATCAGAAATGTAAACATCCAGGACGAGGGGATAGACGAATCCAACAAAGATGTAAATGTTTTTTTTAATGCTTTGCTGAACTGCGCAAAACATGTCCAGGGGGGCCTGGCTGATGTCAAGGCTCTGCCTGAGGTAATATCTTTGGCAAAAATTATTGCCGGGGAGCAGTCTCATCTCCCGTTGTCTTTTATTGTCTGTCCAATAAAGAGTCC
The DNA here is from genome assembly GCF_000174415.1 of Dethiobacter alkaliphilus AHT 1. NCBI lineage: Bacteria > Bacillati > Bacillota > Dethiobacteria > Dethiobacterales > Dethiobacteraceae > Dethiobacter > Dethiobacter alkaliphilus. Next base: position 195,329 of record NZ_ACJM01000005.1, on the reverse strand, counting down.
TCTGTATATGGTTGCCGACAGCTCTGAGAAAGTAATAGCCATTGCAGAGGAGAACATTCCCATGGTTATATCTTCATCTCCTCAGGGGGGCTTGACGGCACCGGTTCAGGAAGAAGGCATACTCATGCAGATCAATGCCGAAATCCTGGCAGGCATTGCATTGGCCCAGTTTTCTAATCCGGGAGCACCTGTTTTATACGGGTCCGTGCCGGTGCGGACACGCCTTGATACACTTAACGATTGTTATGGTACGGCTAATTTCAGCCACTATGCCATGGGGTGTGCCCAAATGGCACGGTTTTATGGTATACCGTGCTATTCATCATCAGGGGTTGGTGACGCAAAACGCCCGGGGATTCAGGCAATGGCTGAAAAGCTATATTCATACAAGGAGGTTGCTTCTGCCGGAGCACACTATATTCACTATTCTTTTGGCCTTCTTGACGGCACAAATATCTTCTCCCCGCTGCAGGCCGTCCTGGATAATGCCACAATCGCTATGGTAAAGGATCTTTTGCGCAGCCCGAGCTTCGAGGAAAAACATATTGAAGAAGCTATACAGGAGATCAAAACTACCGCAGAAGGATCAGGTATGTTTATCCGGAAAGTCAGAAAGCAGCTTCGCAGAAACATAGTTTCCGATATTTATGAATTTATCTCAGAGGGCGAGGAAGATCAGGTTTTTGTACAGGCACAGGCAAAGCTTGACGCTTATCTTGCCGATAATTCGAACACTTTGCCGGAGGAAACAATCCAGGAAGTATATCAAAAAATACCAGGATTACTAAAACAATCTTAGAGGAGGATTATCATGAGTAAAGATAACTTATTAAAAGAGTTGGAGTATTCCATCGTAATGGGGCACCTTGACGCGGATGACGAAGGCTTTGACGGAACTATGGAAGGTACACCAGGAACATTGGAACTAATGGAGCAAGCCCTGGATGAGGGTATCGATCCCAAAGAAATATTAGACGTGTTCCCGGCTGCCATGGAGCAGGTGGGAGAAAGATTTGAGTCAGGGGAATTTATCCTGCCGGATATGCTGGCAAGTGCAGAATGTGTGGGTCAGGCCATGGATATCTTAGAGCCAAAACTTAAGGCAGGCAGCAGTTCCGATAAAGGTAAATACCTCATTGCCACCGTAAAAGGCGATTTGCATGATATAGGTAAAAATATTGTGGCTACCATGCTCAAAGGCGTAGGCTATCAGGTTAAGGATTTAGGTATTGATGTTTCTTCGGAAGAAGTGGTTGAGGCTATCAGGGAATTTAAACCAGACTTCGTGGGTCTCTCCGCTCTGCTCACTTCTACCATGATTGAAATGGAGGAGACCGTTAAGCTTATCAGAAAAGAAGGTTTTTCCGATATCAAGATATTTATCGGCGGAGCACCTACCTCAAAACAGTTTGCAGAAAAAATTGGCGCAGATTTTTACTGCCGGGATGTCATGGATGCCTTGCAAAAAGTTCAAGAGGTTAAGGATGCATCATGATTGTTTCTGATAAACACCTGAAAAAAATGCTTTCCCCTGCGGAAATGCAGGCAATTCATGCAGGAACCTGCAAGCTTTTAGAACAAACAGGGGTTAAGGTAACACATGAAGGTATTGTTGAAATGCTCTTATCCCGGGGAGCTGAGCGTAAAGGGGACAGAATTTGTATTCCCCGCGATATGGTGGAAAACGCTATAGCGGATACTGCCAAATCCATTAAGTTTGATGCGCCGGACCCGGCCTATGGGTTTACGGTCAATGCGGCTGAAAACCAGGTTAAATTTGGTACCGGTGGCCAGGCACTCTATGTTGTGGATCGTACTTCCGACGGATGGGAGAAAAGATCTGCGGGAACGGAAGATTTAAAACAGATTCTGGCTCTTTGCAACAAACTGAAAAATGTTGATTTTATTACCCGCCCTGTGGAATGTGATGTTCCGGATGACCAAATGGATGTGGAGAAGGCCAGAATTTTTTCAGAATACTGCTCAAAACCGATGAATCTTGCCAATCTCATCAAGAAAGAACGTTTGGATGAGGTCCTGGAAATAATCGGAGATCCGGCACATGTTTCTTTTATCGTCTGCCTGGTGTTAAGTCCTCTGGTTATGGATAATTCTGCAGGTGACAAATTAATTGCTCTGCTGGAAAAAGATCTGCCCGTTGCTATATCCAGCTGTCCCCAGGGGGGAAGCACCGCACCATTATCTGAAGTTGGGGAACTGCTGCAAATAAATGCCGAGCTTTTGTTTGGATATGTGTTGGCCAATGCCATTCGGCCCGGTGCTAAGGTGCTGTATCGGGGGATACCCATCACTTCCAACCTTTATACCGACGGAACCCCCCGCTGGTGCCAACCGGAAAGTATCAGACGAGTTGCCCTGGCGGCGCAACTTTGCCGTTATTACAATCTTCCCTGCTGTGGAACTGCCGCAGTTTCCGATGAGGAAGTACCGTCTGCACAGGGAATTAGTGAAAAAGTGCTTAGCCTGGTCTATGAGTCGGCATCAGGCGCACAATATACAAACAGTGCTTTAGGCATGCTTCAGCAGGTCATGTCGGTTTCGCCATATCAGTATGTAATAGACGATACTCTGTTGGGGATTGTAAAAGAAAAATTCAGTGAGGATCAGTCCGGCGAAATTGCAAAATTAGCAAAAAATGCTGCTGTAGAAGGACTCAGCCGTTTTGGTGTTTCGGTGGATGACAAGATAGAAGCTGAACTGGATGCCCGGATACGTTATATTGAAACTCCCCTGGAACCTTATAGCGAGGAATATATTGATAAGCAGCTTGCCGCTATTGAAAAAGCAGCAACCAGTTCCGGAGGCAGCACTGTCTTTATGAGAAGCGCCCGTAAGGGTCTCAGGGAAGGCTATCTTTATTCTGGAAACAGAATTGATGCCCCCCTTGATTTGTCAAATACTGCAGAGACTTTGAAGACATTATTAACTGCGAAGGCATAAAATATGATGCTGGTTATGAGTCCGCTTTTAAAATAAAAGGAGGAAATTTAATGTCTGGTTTAGCGGGATATATTGGGGAACGTGCAACAGCAAAAGATGTGGAACAAATGATAGAAGCTATAAAACATCGAGGTTCAGGCAGCCCCTCATTGCAGGCTGTCCCATCAGGTTTTGCCGGATTTGTGGGAGCAAACTCCCTTGGCTTTAGCGGTGATAAAGCGCCCTTTGTGATTATGGACGGAACGCTGATTCGTGATGACCGGCAAAATGGCGCTTCAGATGCCGACTATCTGAGAGAAGAATATATGAAACACGGCAAAGATGCGTTTAGCCGAATGGTTGGCAGCTTTTCCTGTGCCATTATGGATGAAAATGAATGTATAATTGCCCGGGATCATGTAGGAGCGCGGCCATTGGTATATCATGAGTTGCCCCAGGGAGATTTTTTGTTTGCGTCTGAAGCAAAGGCGCTGAAACAGCGCGCCGACAGTGTGGAAGAATTACCGCCCGGTCACTATTATTCAACCCAAAAAGGGCTTGGACAGTTTAAGAACTGCTCTGTTACTCTTCCTGAGTGGGAGTCTACTGAGGAAGCTATTAAAGCCGTCAGGGAGTTACTCATCAAGTCTATAGAGCAGGCAATCTCCAGCGGTAATATTAAGGGAGTTGCTTTAAGCGGTGGGCTGGACAGTTCGATTATATTGGCTGTAGCCCGTGAGTTTGACAAGGATATTGCAGCTTTTACAGCTACCTTTGCCGAACGTCACGGTGAAGACCTGGAGTATGCAAAGCTTCTGGCAGACCAACTTGGTGTTGATCACCATATCTATGAAATAACCCGGGAAGATATAAAAAATGTTCTTCCAGAGGCGGTTTGGTACCTGGAATCCTTTGATGAGGATTGTATTACAGGGTTTATCGCCAACTATTACACATCTCGTTTTGCATCAGATCATGTAAACAGTGTGCTGGTGGGTGAAGGCGCTGATGAGCTTTTTGGCGGGTATTTCAGGGAACTTCAGGATATTTCGGACCCTGAAGAAAAAGAGAGAATTGGCAGGAAATTGCTGGAAGTATCTTATAATACGGCCCTTCGCAGGCTTGACCGGGGCTGGATGGCCAACAGTATTGAATATTTTGCTCCGTTTCTACACCCGGCAGTGGTTTCCCTGGCCAATAACATACCTATGGACCTTAAGGTCTACCAGAAAGAAGACGCGTCCATTGAAAAATGGATTCTGCGCGAAGCTTTCAGAGATTTTCTTCCTCAGGAAATTGCAGATCGTCCAAAATTAAGATTTTCCCGTGGTGTTGGAGTAGATGATCAGGTTGATCAAGCCATTCCGGCCTCCATTGGGGAAAAGGAGCTTCAGCAATCGCCAAAAAGCTCCGGAGGCATAGCGCTGCAGTCACCAAAAGAACTCTATTTTTATAAGCTCTTCCAGGAGCATTTTCCACAGGGTTACGAGGGCCTTACTGCAAGATGGGATCCATTTAAGTAATTCCATATCTTTTAACGCGCAGGTGATGAACTAATGAAGGTTGGGTTTCCCAATAACCCCCGTAAAGTAATAAAAGATGAAATAAAATGGATAGCCGATAACGGGTTTGATTTCATTGACTTATTCCTGGAACCGGATAAAAGTGAACTGGGTAAGTTCAATGTCAGGGAAATCAAGAGTCAGCTGGATTTTTACGGCCTGGAACGGGTCGGCCATGCCGCCTGGTATTTGCCCATTGGTTCATCGTTTAGCGAGCTGAGAACCTGCGCAGTGGAAATTGTCAACAGATACCTGGACGTTTTTGCCAACGTAGGGTGTGATTTTGTAACCATACATTCAAACTGGCCTACGTCCCTGTTTTCAGAAGATGAAGGTGTAAAATTCCAAACTGAGTCAATACAAAGCATTTTAAGCTATGCGTCAAAAGCAGGAGTTAAAATAATGCTGGAGCCGCTGGGGACGATTCATGATCATGCCGGCAATATTGACAGGATCCTGGCATTAAACGACCAACTTTATTTTCACGCTGATATCGGCCACCTAAATCTTTATGGCCGGGATCCTGTAGAATATTTGCTTCGGTACAAAGATAAACTGATGCATATTCATCTGCACGATAATAACAGTATAGATGACCTTCACCTGCCTATAGGGACGGGAAATATTGATTGGGATAACCTGATAAACGTCCTGAAATCTTTCTATGACGGCACGGTAACCCTAGAAATTTTTTCTGAAGACAAGGATTATGTTTTGTATTCTAAGAAGAAGCTTTTGGAAAAATGGCAAGGAAACCATGACAACCGCTGAAAGAGGGAACCAGCCGGCTACTATTTCAATTAAAAGGGGGGGGCATCATGAAAGTTACCGTCTACCAAACGGCGCCTAAGCTACTGGATTTAAAGAGCAACTTAGAAGATGTTATCAGCAAAATTCACCACGCACGGGAAAAAGGATCGGACCTGGTGGTATTCCCCGAATTGGCACTGACCGGCTATTTTGTGGGGGACCGTTTTCATGAGGTGGCTCTCCGCATGGATTCAGATGAAATTAAATCTCTGGCAGCGGCTTCCAAAGGCACCGCTGCAATAGTTGGCTTTATTGAGGAATCACGCTCAATGAACTTTTACAACTCTGCTCTGGTGCTGGTGGACGGGGAAATTGTTTTCGCCTATCGCAAAACAAACCTGCCCAATTACGGTGTTTTTGAGGAAGGCAAGCTCTTTTCCACCGGTAAACGAATTTGCACCTTTGATTATATGGGTTTTCATATTGCCGTCTTTATCTGCAACGATATGTGGCATCCGTCTTTGCCCTATCTGGGGATTACACAGAAAGCGGATATCTTTGTTACCCTGTTTAATTCTTCTCAGGGTTCCATGGGTTCGGAATTCAGCAATATAGAAACCTGGGGTGTTATTAACACTTTTTATGCCCGCATTTTTGGTATCTACAACATTTGTGCCAACCGTGTGGGCGAAGAGTTGACATCCGGCAAGCTCAAAAACGGCTTACCGGTCATTCCGCCGGGACAAACTGTGGAACATTCCACCACAGGTGGGGACAATCCTTACCGTTTTTGGGGCGGCAGCGAAATCGTTAACCCTTTTGGCCATACCATCAGTAAAGCCGAGCTTTATAACACCGATGAAATAGAAGCCAATATCTCCAGTGAGATACTGCGAAAAAAAAGGATTCTGCTGCCATATGTTAAAAATGACGACCCCCATTTTACCGACCGGGAGTTAAAGCGTATCCTGTATAAGCACAGGTGAGTGATTTAAAGATATGGGTTAAGCACTAAAAAAGACAAGGGTTAGGCCCTTGTCTTTTTTAGTGCCGTTTATTCCTCTTCAGAACAAAGTTTATAATATAGCTCCCTGGTTTTGGGACTGGGATCCACACCCAGTTCTTCTTCCAGCACCTCGGTCAGCGTTTCATACTGCTGCAATACGGCCATCCGGTCTCCCATGCCGGCATAGACCTGCATGAGCAGGGCATGGGCCTCCTCCAGCAGGGGATTAGCACGCAGAATGGCCCGTAAACACGAGGCAGCCCGGGAGTACTGGCCTTCAGCGGCATAATAATGAGCCAGTCGGTCCAAAACCTGCAAGTAGAGTTGGTTCAACCGCTCCCGTTCCGCGGCAACCCAGTCGTAATCTATTCCTTCCAGATATTCACCGCGATACAGCGCCACCGCTTCTTCAAGGTCCTGGGCGTCCACCTCAGCAACAGCTTTTCCCGCCGCCTGCGCCAGGGACTCAAAACGGTGAATATCACAGGAAAACATCTCTTCATCCAGTCGGTACTGGCCGCTCTTATGCCGCACCGGCTGCTCCCCGGCAACGTTCTTCACCGCTCTGCGCAGCTGATACAGGTTGGTATGAAACAACGTGGATGCCTGTTCCGGATCGGTTTCCGGCCACAGGTCCTCCAAAATTTTTTCTTTTTGCACCGGCTTTTCCCGGTGATGAATCAGATAGGCAAACAAATCCCGGGCCTTGGTGGTGCGCCAGGCCACTTCTTTTTCCCCGCCACTGACATGAAAAGCACCCAGGCAACTTACCTGCAGACACGCTTCTCTGGCAAAGGGGTGGGGCTGAGTTTCCTGCTTTACCGGGCGGGCCTCGGCCTTCGGTGGTTGGGCAAAGGTTTGCGCCACCGCCAATGCCTGATCCCGAACACCTTCATCAACGTCGGAGAGCATTTTCTTCACCGCCTGTTCCCGGCCAATTATGGCCAGCGGTGCAATCACCCGCCGTCTTACAGCGGGATCGGGATGAACTGCCAGTTCGGCCAGCATCTCTGCTGCCTGCTCTCCCATTCTCCGGATAATCTCTTTTACAAATTCGGGCGCCAAACCTTTTTCCAGTCCAACCCGAACCACCGGCAGCATCATTTCCGGATTGGCCACAAACAGCTGAATGCAGCTTTCCGGAGCCGCCAGCTCCAGGCAGCGAACCGCATAATTTTGCGCCGCCGCGTCTTCGCCCAGCTGTCTTTTGGCCAGAGCCAAAAATGCACAGGTAACACAAATGGAGTACTTGGCACCAATCTGCTCAAGGACACTCAGCGCCTGCTCCAGCATAGCGGCGCCTTTTTGTGGTTCCCCCTGCCAGATAAATACGGGAGCTGCAGCCTGCAGACAGACGGCATAGATAAACTGGGACTGGCCTCTGGCCATCTCCAGCGCCTCATCAACCAGCTGCCGGGCTTCTTCCAACCTGCCGCGGCTTCCCAGAAAACGGCCGTAAAGCGCTTTGCTGCGGGCCTGGAAAAATATTTCCCCACCCAGTTGCCCGGCCAAATCTATGGAACGCATAAAATTTTCTTCCGCTACATCAAACTGGCCCAAGGCGGCCTGCACCACGGCCAACTGCTGCAGGGCATAAGGCAAGGCTTCCGTCATCCCCAGCTGTTCTTTGGCTTTTAGGCTGTTTTGGGCATATTCCAGCGCCTGGTCCAAATCGCCCCAGTCATGATAGATGGTGGCAATGCTGTCGCGCAAAAGAAATGACTGACGCTCCTGCTCAGGAGCCATTTCCGCCGCGCGGTGATGAACGGTTACCGCCTTGGAGTAATCTCCTTTAATAAAATGTATTTCACCCAGCCTTTCCACCAGCTGGGCTGCAATATGGACTTCCCCTTCCTGTTCCGCCAGGGTGAGAGCCTGATTCAAAAGGTGAACCGCCTTATCCAATTCACCGCGCATGCCAAGCACCAGGGAATACTCCATGGTCATATCATACCACTCTGCCACGGGGCGCCCGGCAAATTGGGGCAAAATCTCCTCCAGCATCTGCATGCTTTGCCCGTAATCTCCCCGGGAACGGAGAATCCGTGCCAGGTAAAGCTTGGTCTGAAAAATCCCGTCCTGGTCCCCGGTTTGGGCAAGCGCCTCGGCAGCCTGCCTGATTAAGCCTTCCGCCTGTTCAAGCCGGCCGCTGTTTAACAGCACCACACCTTCAAAGAGCAGCATTTTGGGATGCTCTTGTTTTATATCCTCAGGAATACTCTGCAGCCAGCGCCGCACCGTTTGCCAACGGCTGTGCAAAAGCATGGTGCCGGCCACATTTTCCACCGCATGCACCGCCCGGCCAAAGTCACCGGCACCCAGAAAACACTCCACAGCCCGAACCGGATACCCGGCCTGTAAATAACACTGCCCCGCTTTTTGCAGCAGATTACTCTTCTTTTCACCCAACCGGCTCAGCAGAAAATCCCGGAAAAGGTGATGGTAACGGTACACATCTCCTTCGCCTACCACGGCAAAAAGATTCTGTTCTTCCAAAGAATCCAGAACTTCATATGAATCGTCTCTGTCCAGGAAAAGATCACAGATTTGGGGAGTCATAAAATCTAAGACTGCTGTGGATTGAACAAAATCAGCCAAATCCTGGGGCAGGTTCTGCAGCACCTCGGAGGCCAGATAATGGTATATTTCTTTGCGATGGGAGTTGGTCCGCCGCGCCGACGCTTTCTGCCGCACCTTGACACTGTTTATGGAAAGTCCCGCCAGACGCAGAGCTGCTGCCCAGCCGCCCGTTTCCTCATCCAAATAGGAAATGGTTTCACCGGAGACCGGCTCGTTATTCTCCGCCAGCAAAAAACCGCTGATTTCATCGGTTCTAAACCGTAAATCCTCCAGGTTAATTTCCTCCATTAACCCGGCGATTTTCAGACGGCCCAAATGCAGAGGCGGTAAAGTGCGGCTGGACAAAACCATATGCACCTTGTCCGGCAGGTACTCCAACAGTTGCTCCATAAAACCATGCACAGCTTCTTCCTCAATGGCATGATAATCATCTATGACTAAAATCATTTCTTCTTCCAGGTTGGCAGTCAGGCTGTTTACCAGGGCAGTGGTGATACGGCGCAGTTCTTTTTGCAGATCCGTGCCGCGCTCCACCAAATCCATTATCTCCACACCCAGGCCGGGCAAATGCTTCTCTATTCCCGCCAACAAATGCTGCACAAAAAGAGCCAGGTCATTGTCGAAATGGTCCAGCTGATACCAAACCACCTGCGCTTTCACCTGACCGGCAAACTGAGAAATAAGCACCGTTTTGCCATAACCCGCCGGCGCTGAAATCAGGGTAAGCTTACGAGACTGGTAATCCGTAAACTTCTCCAGGAGTCGGGGACGCGCTAATAACCTTACACCGGTGCGCGGCGCAAGGAGTTTTGAAGCCAGGATTCGATCTGAAAGAGACAATTTTTTCCCCTCCCGGAATTTGTTACGGTTCAGAAACATCTTTGTTAGTATATTCTCTCTCTAAAAAAAGGAGTCCTGCCTTTTACGCTTTAAGATTAGCTTTATTTTTATCGGGGCTAATAATCTGCCAGCGGGCCGCAGAAAGGGGCTCCGACAAACAGCCCAGCGCCAGACCCACCAATGCAAAAACAAGGCCGGGTATTACCGCATGAATGCCCCAGGGTTGGCGCAGGACAAACTGCCAGATTAAAGTGGCCATCCCCCCCAGCAAAATACTGAGCATCCCGCCGGAAGCACCGGGGCGGCGCCAAAACAAGCCGATATAGATGGGTACAATTAAAATGGCGGTCATGGTATAGGCAAAAATTATGGCATCAATTATAGTGGGCATGGTGAGCGTCATAAGAAATGCGGCAGTGCCGATAATAACAACGGTAAGCCGGCCTCCGTTTAAGCGCGCCCGGTCTGTCACGCTCTTTTGCAATGCCCCTTCATACAAATCTTTTATTACATTCATGCTGGTACTGAGTAGAATTGAGTTGGTGGTGGTTAAAATAGCACCCACAACAACCGCTATAAACAAGGCCCCCGCCCAGTCAGGCAGCACCGCGCTGATAAGCGCCCCCGCCACATTATCCAGCTCCACACCAGGCCCCAGTATCACCCGGGCAGAATAACCAATAACAGGGATTATTAGCCCTGTCAAAATAAACATACCTGCTGCTGTTAAGAATCCCGCTTTTTTGGCCTCCTGCGGAGATTTTACGGCATTAATCCGCTGAAACACCGTGGATTGACTGGCCAGGGTAATTCCCACCACAGACAGCACATTGCCCAAGACCAAATGGGCAGGCATAGCTGCAAAGGGCTGAAAAAATTCTGCGGGGAGCTGCGCAGAAATGGCGGTTATCCCGCCACCACTGCCGATGACCAACAAGGCAATAACCACAAGCCCCACCGAGATAAGCAAACCCTGAATGGCATCGGTGAAGGCAATGCCCATTAAGCCCCCACCCAAAGCGGTGACAACAAACAGGACAGCACCCATCAGTGCTGCCGCATTGGGCGAAACACCAAGAAAACCGGCCAGGATGCCGGCAAAAGCCATAATCTGGGTACAGATGATGGCAATGTCTGCAATAATAATCAGAATTGCTGCTGCGGTTCTGGCCTTATCATCATAGCGCAGTGCCAACAAATCCGGCACCGTATGCTGATTTAGCGCTCTCACCCGCTCCACCACAAAAAAAGCCATAAACAAAGATGCAATCATTCCGCCCAGCGGTACAAAGTACCAGGCCAAACCGTAAGTATAGAAAGCGCCCGGATGCCCTATAACAACAGCGCCCCCCACGGCGGTGGCCACAATGCTTCCCCCCGCCACCAACCAATTCAGCTTTCTGCCAGCCAGAAAGAAGTCATCGGAAGACTGCACCCTTCTGCCCAAGTAAAACACTATAACCAAAATAGCCAAAATATAAATACCTATAATCAGGCCCACAGGCAGTCCCCCCTCTCTAGCGTAAAAAACGCAGAAATTTTGCCCCAGTCCTTTCCTATTCGCTATCCCTCCCCCATTCCCTGCATCCACTCCGAAATCGCGCGCAAATCGGTGCAAATCGGGGACGGACCTTTTTTTGCACTCTAACAGGACAGAGGAACCCTCTACGAGGACAGGCAGTTTGCTATGTCCACAAAATTCCAGCATTATTTCCTTTCGGTCACATAAACAAGAAAGCTATACAAAGATTCTTTACATGCCAATAATGTAATGATACTATAAACATGTAAGGAGTGATACCATGATTAAGGCCAAGATTACTGGTAAGGGCCAAATAACCGTCCCCAAAGAGGTACGGGAAAAACTCGAGGTTGGTTATGGTGACTATATTACTTTCGACATTAGCGGCAAAGAAGTAACGGTGAAGCCGCTGAAAAAAATTAATTTAACAAATCTATACGGCACCCTGCCCGCCACTCGCCCTTATAAAAACAAAGAAGAAACCCGCCGTGAAGTGACAGAAACACTCACCTCTTACAGCAGGGATAATAAAGAAGATGAATAATCTATGGTTAGATACAAATGTCCTGTTAAGATTTATTACCGGAGATCCCCCCGAAATGGCAAGAAAAGCCCTTTCACTGTTTAGGCGTGCAGAAGCGGGGGAAGTATCATTATGTCTTTCAGTACTGGTAATGGCTGAAGCCGTATGGACCTTAACATCTTTCTACCGGTATTCAAAACAAGAAGTCAGTGATGTATTAATTCCACTTATCAATGCAGACGGAATCCTTGCTGAAGAACCTGAACTGCTCCTGGAGGCTTTGACTCAAATGACTGCGCAAAATATAGACTTTGTAGATGCATATCTGGCAGCAGCGGCACGCCGGAGAGGGGAACCTGTCTGCTCCTTTGATGAAGACTTCAAACGTTTGCAAGTTACCCTTATCCCTCCCGAATAAACATACCACGGACCCTATATTGTGCAATTCGGGGACGGACCTTTTTTTGTATTTATTCGCCAAAGCCCTGTCAATGAAAAATGGTCAGATGGACCATCTGCGAGGCAGGCGGGTTTTCTATGTCCACAAAATAATGGAAGCACTTCAGATTGAAGTGCTTCCATTATTTGTTTTTGGGGATGGGATTGGCACTTGTTGGGTAGCCACTTGGCGCAGTGGTAGCAGATGCCCAATGTAACGCGCAAAGACATAGACTACCAACAAAACGGCGATAACTTCCAGAAACGTTGCCACATGCACCAGCAGGGGTAGCTGCAGTCCGCCTGCTATGAAAGCGGCATTTGCACCTTTCATGCCGATGGCGCTGATAACAATGGGAAAAGTAAAGGCGGAGTAGCTGGGATAGAACTGAAGTTTCAGTAATTTAGGCAGATAAGACAATGCAAATACGATTAGCAATAAAGACAGGGAAACCAAAAATCCCAATACCGCCATATTCTTTTCCGGAAAAGAATTTAAATACCCTGCCAGACAGAGGCTGGTAGGAGCTGCAAAAATGATGGTGGTAGGCAAGGCTGCTTCCGGGATTTCTTTAATAATGAAGAAGCGATAAAACACAATTGGCAGTAATACTAAGTTAGCAGCAAAGCCAAACCAGAACAATGCCTGCCCCAGAGCCAACAAATTATAGGCTGGGGCTGTCACACTGGCAACCACAATGCCCACATACACAATAAAGTAGCTGGGAAAAACTTTTTTTATGTTAAAACCAACAATGTATCTCTTGGTAAAGTAAGCAATGAGTCCGATGTGCAGCAGTACACCAAAGAGCCATACCCCATAGGCCACTGAATAGGTGTAGGGCAGCAGATAGGTGGATAATAGCATAATGCCCATAGAAAATGTAGGTGTGACACTGGCCACCACCGGATTATCAAAGCCCTCCCGCAGACACTGCGGGGTAGTTACGAACTTGCTCACCAGTAACACAAAAATAACTCCGGCCAATAAGCCGAAAATGTTTCTGTACGCACTTCCGTAAGCACCCAGTAAATTTCCCAGAGCAGCCATGCCCAGCATTAAGCCGGCAATGGGAATTGGTATCTTCTGAATAACTTTACCCATAAGCTACCTCCCTATTGTTCATCCAGATTCACAAGGCCCTGCTCCCGCACCACAATGGCCGCCACTTTCTCGGCAATCTCGCCGGTAAAGGAGACACATTGGTCTTTATGCTCCCCTGCTGCCATATCCATACCTTTAGTTAGAATGCGGCAGCAAAGATGTTGATGGTTATCTTTAAAGCTTTGCTGTAGCTCATTGGCCAACTCCAATGTTTTCTGGACTTTAGGGTCGCCTCCGGTTGTGCGGCCAAAAAAGTAGCCCAAGGCCATCACACCGCCGGAAACGGCTCCGCAGACACATTTGGACTTGCCGATCCCCACCGGAAAACCAGAGGCCATGGCAATGATCTCATCGGGCATATCAATGGCGAAGTTATCTTTAACAGATTTGATAATGGATTCGGAACAATAGAAATCACCCCGTCTGAACATGTCTTCTGCATCCTGTTTTACTTTATTTACACTGACTTCATTTCGCAAGCAAAAACCCTCCTGTCTTATAATCCCAAGCAAATTATAACACGGAGGGCGGCTATGCAGTGATTGTTCTTATCTATAATGTCTTGGCACTTTATTGGCAAAGCCGATACATATGGGAAAGGCTTCCCCCGAAGTTTTTCGCTGGGGAAGCCTGTTTTGTGGACAAATAAACCTGTCCCTCTGTCCACTTTTTGTGAGACAAAATCACCTGTCCCCTTTGTCTCATTTACATTTCGATGATGACGTCGACGTTGAAGTTTGGTTTGAGGAAGCCGTCGTTGTCGGTGATGGAGATTTGGACCGGGACTACGGTTTCGCCGTTTTTGTTGATTGCTTTGGCGGAGATGGCTGTTACTTCACCTTGGTATTCCTGGGTTCTGTCGGCCAGAGGGATAATTGTTACCAGAGCGCCGATTTCCACATCTTTAATAAATTCTTCAAAGATGTTGGCTTCCACGGTGAGGTTATCAAGTTCCATTACCGAGAACACTTTGCTGCCGGGAGCTAACATGTCGCCGGGCCGGGGGACGATGTCATAGATGACGCCGGACTTAAAATCGGCAATGAGGGTTTCTTCATCAAGGTAGGATTTGGCCAGTTTTTCTTCCAGCAGGGAGAGTTCCAGCTCCAGGGCGGCAATTCTTTCCCGCTGCATATTACGCAGGGTGGTGCCGCTGGTACGGTCCAACTCCAGGCGGGCAATTTTCAGCTCCCGCTCCTTGTTTTCAATCTGAGCGTTGTATTCAGTCAGGTCCAAGGTGATTAACGTCTCTTCTTCTTCTACCTGCTGGCCTTCTCTGACATGAACTTCCTCTACCAGAGCGGGAAAATCAACGATGATGTTTTTTTCCGCCAATGCCACTACATTGCCAAACGCTTCCACTGTTTGCGCCTGCACCACTTCAACTTCTTCCTGCCCGTTCGTTCCTGCTTCCGTGGTTCCTGTACAACCTGCGGCCAATAAGGCCACCGACACTAAAATCACCAGAGTTAAGATTGATTTTTTCATGCTACTGTCACCCTTCCGTCTTTAACATTAATTATCCGATTGCCGTAGGCCGCTGCTTCCGTGGAGTGTGTTACCTGTACCACAGTCTTGCCCTTTACTTTGCTGATCTTTTGCAACAGTTCCAAAACTTCCTCACTGGTCTTGCTGTCTAAGTTCCCGGTGGGCTCGTCGGCCAGGATGATATCCGGGTCGTTAATCAGTGCCCGGGCGATGGCCACCCGCTGCTGCTGGCCGCCGGAGAGCTCCCGGGGTGTATGGTTCCTGCGGTCTGCTAAACCGACGATTTGCAGGATTTCCTCCAACCGTTCCTTATAGTCTTTAACCTTTTTGCCGTCTAAGAGGATGGGAACCATAATGTTTTCTTCCACGTTCAGATTCTGAATCAGATTGTAGAACTGGAAGACAAAACCGATGTCGCGGCGGCGCATCACACTTTCCTGGCGGTCATTCATCACCGCCAGCTCCTTGCCGTTTACCTTAATGGATCCGGAAGTGGGTTTATCCAGTCCGCCCAGCAGATACAGCAGTGTGCTTTTACCTGAACCGGAAGGACCCATAATGGAAACAAACTCACCCTTTTGCACCTGCAGATTTATCTTTTTAATACTTCCACATCCACCGTACCCAGCTGAAATGTTTTAAACAGATCTTGAACTTCAATGGCCTTTTCCATGTGAGCAGACCTCCTATTCATATTTTAAAGACTCCACAATATTGAGCCTGGATGATTTTAAAGCGGGACTGACAGAGGCGATTACCATAATCACCACTCCGGACAGCAAAGCGATTAATAGCAGTGTGGGAGAGTAGGTGATGGGGATGGGTGCGGCGATGGCCCGCATCATATAGGGCATTACAGAGAGCATGTGCAGCGCTCCCAGCACACCGATGCATCCGCCAATAATTCCTCCGGTCAAGGACTCCACAAAGATCATCTTAACAATCTGTTTTTTACTCATGCCGATGGAGCGTAAAACTGCCAGAGCCCGTTTTCGTTCAATAAAGCTGATTACCAGATTATTGAGCACCCCGAAAATCCCGATTATTAATGTCAGAATGGAGAAACCCTGCAGGATGTCAAAGAGCTGCGCATTGGCCGCATGGTTTCTTTCCTCCCATTCCTCCATGGTATGGATTTCTAAATTGGGGTAGTTGCGAAACCTTTCTTCCAGTCTTTCCTTTACCTCATCCTGCGTTCCCGAAACCATCATACTAAGCGCCGAATAATACTGGGGCCGCATATCAAACTTATGATAACGCGATCCGATTAAAGCGAAATTTCCGTTTTCCATCAATGTTTCAATAAAGCCGATTACCGTATACTCCCGGGACCCTGATGTCATTTCTATGGTCAGCGTATCGCCAACCTCCAGTCCGTGGGTATCCCTGAAGATGGTTGTTACCACAATGTTTCGTCCCGCTTCCAGATCTGCCAGCAGTTCATCCACTTCACCGGACACACCCAGGTTTGTGGTGTGTTCGAAAAATTTGGGGCCGGTGGGGACATGGAAGTTAATCCAACCGTCCCGGTCCACTAAATTGATGCCGTAATGGTAGTAGTTAGCATAAATATCGGTGACGCCTTCCACCGCCGCAGCCTGATTGAGGATGCGGTTATCAATCTGGCTGCCGCGAATGGTGACATGATAGCCCACGTTGCGGGAAAATATATTGGCCACTTCCCCCACCACGCTGAAGCTTACCATATTGACAATCAAAAGGCTTGCAATACCCAGGGCCAAAAGAGAAATGCTGTTTAAGATGCTGCCGTTTTGTCTCAGGTTTTTAACGGCCATGATTCCTTCGTTGCCGAAGATATACCCATATATTTTTTCAAAGAACCGGACAAAACCAGCTGTAAGGTAGGGAACCAAGAGGATTAGGGCTCCGATGCTAAAGAGCATGGCGGCACCGCTGGAGAAAAGAGCCATTTCATAGGGCAGTGCCCGAGGCAGTACCAATGTGCCAATTCCCATCAACAATGCATAGATAAATTTACGGCTCTTTTTGGTTTCCACTGTCTGCTCGCCAGTGTCCAGAATCAATTCCTTTAGGGGGATCCCCGCTGCTTTTCTGATGGGCAGAATAGAGCTGCCAAAGGAAAGAATCACCGCCAGCACAAAGGAGATTACCATCTGCATGGGAGTAAAGGAAACGGTGGCCTGCAGCTCTCCAGCCCAAGAGGGCTGCAAAACCATGGACATGAGGTAGAGAATTCCCATCCCCAGTATAGAGCCCAGCGCTCCCCCCAGCAGGCCGTACACCAGGCTTTCCGAAAGCATTACCCAACCGGTCATTTTCCTGGTTGCTCCGATGCTGCGGAAGGTGCCGATCACCGGCATTCTTTCTTTGGCAATGAGCTTAAAGGAAGTGTAGATAATAAAGGCGCTCACCGCCATCACCACCATGGTTAAAAATAAAAACGGTGTGGCGATGGAACCAATCATGGCGGCTACCTCCGCCTGCGGCAAAGCCTCCCGGACCCGGTAGCGCGGATGGTCGGCCTCGATTTCTGACATTACTTCATGAATCTGCTCCGAATTATCAAGGCTTAGATACAGGGTATGAACTCTGCCTCTGGCGTCAAAGAGGGAGCTTAAAGTTTCTTTAGGCACCACCGCAAAGGGGTTCTGCCCCACATCCTTAAAGGGGCCCGTATCATGGGCAACGGCTGCAATACGAAACTGCCTGGCGGTGCCGCTTATTGCAATTTCAATTGAATCTCCGGCCTGCAGGCCATATTCTTTTGCCGTGGCCCGGCCAATGATAATTTTTCTTCCCTGAAACGGATGAAGGTTTGCTTCCTGGTAAAAAGATACCGGTGTCATGGTCTGCAAATCATCCATTTCAATGCCCCGCAGCGACCAGGGGTCCTGTTGGTCGTGTGATACTCTGTAAAGACCACCGGTATCTATGGTACCAATCGTATAGTTCATCCGGTCCTGGTAGTCATGCAGCAGAGTTTCGCGGAAAAAAGGCGAAGCCTGGTTTTCTCCCGCCATGACCACCAGGTCAGACTCCCCAACCCTGGTTTGCATCTGCTCCAGAAACATTCTTTCAATGGTGCCGGAGATGGCGGTGGAAGCAAAAAACAGTGCCGTTGAAATCATGATGGCGGAAATAATTAATAAAGTCCTCAGTTTCTTTTCTGCAATGTTGCGCAGAACAAACCGTAAGATGATATTCACGAAACGTACCTTCCTTCTCTCTGAGATTATCTGTATAACTCCTGCTATATATATCTTAGAAAAAGTATCTGAACATTTACTGAACGAGGAATGAACAGAGCTTACAGCTTCTGAACATAAAATGAAAAAGCCCAGGCCGCAGCCTAAGCTTTAATCTTTACTCGTATTCGTTTAGCCAACTATCCTTGACGGTCCGATATTCTGCCAGCATCAAATCCACCATCCGGCCGTAGCTATGCACGCCGTCTGTTTGCCGGTTGGCCATCAGATACGTGTTGTTGACGCGGGTGGATACCTGACGCACTGAGCCGTCATAGCGGGCCCTGTAGCGCTGCCATTCCTCCAGATCACGCCAAACCCCTTCACCGTAGGTCGTTCGGACTTCGGACCATTTCTCCGGATCATACCTGCGCAGTGCGCTCATGGTGTAATTCAGAGCCTGCAGGGTACCGGAATACTGAAAATCCACATCGGGATGAAGCGTGCTGGTGAGGTAGGCTATATAGTTGGCCTCATCTTCCCGGGCAAAGCCCCGTTGATGAGCCATCTCATGGGTGGTGGTAAAGGGAATCAGAAAGTGGGGCATGTTGATGTTTACATTGGCCTCGGCGGTAAAGGGAAAGTACATACCGCCAATGCCGGTATAGGACCAGTACCGTGAAAGCATTACTCCTTTAGGCCTGCCGTAGCGCCCGCCCAACTGGGGATATATTTCAGCGGCCTTTTCATAACCCAGGTGTGCCCGGCCAAACATCTCCCGGATATCGCCGTTTAGCGTCATCACGCCCCGGTCATCCTCGGCTACCTGCAGCCGCAGCTCATTGGCCCGCTCCACCAGATGCGTTGCCAACTCCGTCAACTCCTCCACAGAGGCGGGCTCCACCGGCAGCCCGGAGATCTCGGCAAAAGTCAGGCGACTGTAATTAAAGCCCCACATAAAACTAAAGGCCAGATAAACCACAGCCAAAGTCAAAACCAGCCGTTTCCCTTTGCCGGGCACTGTAGTGGCAAAGTCTCGCGGATTTGTCCTTAATGCGACAACTGCCCTGACTGCTTTATAAATAAAATAGAGTACCAGCGACACCACAATAAGCTCAGCTAAGGAAAACGGAAAAATACCCGTTAGCAGGCTATATGGCCTGATGGTCCAATAATAAATCCCTGAGGAATACCGGCTCTCAATCAAACGGGAAAACCGCGGTGCTGATAAAGAAAAAATTATTCCCAATGTCAGAAATACAAAAACCGCTCTGTGTAAGTGCCTGGACCTCATGGCTCATCTCCCCTGTCTGTTAATCCCGGCAAGATGATTATACCATATAATCCGCACTTCAGAACGGCTTGGATATTGATTTCTTATTCATCGTCGTAGTGGTCCAGATAACTGTGATGTTCTCCGTCTTTTTTCCAGCCCAGTATGGAATCCAGGTAAACATTATGTCCGGCACGGAAAATGGACTTCTCCACTTCCTGAAAGTTCTCCCTGAGATCTTCAATAAGAGCCTTTATCTCGTAGCGCTTATTGCCTATTTTTTTGGCCGCCACCATACAGGCACAGTTAAGGGGCCAGATACCGCAATAACCGGTAAAGCGGCTGATGTCCTTCTCCTTAATCAGATAAAGAGGCCGGATTAATTCCATGCCCGCAAAGTTTTTGGCTTTTAGCTTAGGCAGCATATTTTTAAAGCTGCCGGCACAGAGAAGGTTTAGCATGGTTGTTTCAATTACATCATCAAAATGGTGGCCCAGCGCCAGCTTATTGCAGCCCATCTCCTGAGCTTTGGTGTACAGGGCACCGCGGCGCATTTTTGCACACATATAGCAGGGATAATCACCTGCTATTTTTTGTGCTATTTTAAAGATATCGGCTTCGAAGATATGCAAAGGTATCTGCAGATGTTTGCAGTTATCTATCAAGAGCTCTTTAATATTGGGATGATAGCCGGGGTCCATAGCAATGAACTCTAATTCCAGCTCAACCTGTCTTTGCCGTTGCAGTTCCTGAAACAGCTTGGCCATCAACAGGCTATCCTTGCCACCGGAAATGGCCACCGCCACCTTATCTCCCGGTTGCAGCAGCTGGTACTCTCTGATTGCCTTGGTAAATTTACTCCAGAGAGGTTTGCGGAATTTTTCTTAAGGCTCTTTTCTATTTCCTCTAAGGGTTTGCGCTCTTCTGTAGGAATCAATTGTTCACAGCCGCTGCCGGCCAAGTCGTCACTCATAGTCAACACCCCTGGTTAGGTTATCCATCTTCATTTCGGTAAAAATCAGGGGATGTCCTGCGTTAAGTTATCCACTTTTTTTATCAGGTCTTCAGTCTTTTCAATAACTTTAATAATTTCTTCCGCCTCAGGATCCATATGCTCATTGACGGCCTGGGTTAAAACACTGTAGTTTTCTATAACCCATTCGCAATCGTCGGCTGTGGACAAAGGGCGGTTGTTAATGAGCAACGATTTTCTTCCGTCGGCTCCGGCAATAACTTTTACCGGCATGCTGTTAACAAGCAAAACGGTCCTTGTAGGTACATATTTCAGTATCTGGTCAAGTAATTCTCCCGTCTTGGCAAACAGCTTTTCGCGCAGGTCTCTTTCCTGTTTTTTTATGGCATCCAGGTTTTTGGTCATTAGGAAAATCCTCTCCGTAGCTTTAAGTACAATATTAGTTTTCGTCTACAAAACCCGAATTATTAATAATCTTTGGCTTTCACTCTTAAACATTACAATTTAATGATATTGCCCGGTAAATAAAAGGATTTGGAGAAATTTTCAAGAAAATTTCCCATCAATGAACCCGGAAGAGAAAAGGCGGTTTTAAGATGACTTTTTGGACTAATCTTTTTGCATTAACGATGTCCCGCCAGGATTTAATTTTAGGAGCAATGCTGCAGCACCTTAAGCTCTCTGCCACTGCTTTGGGATTTATATTGCTTCTGGGGATCCCCCTGGGAATAATCATTACTCGCGTGCGCAAGCTGGCTCCGGTGATTATAGGCATCACCGGTTTTTTGTACACCATTCCGGTCCTGGCCTTTTTCGGCTTTGTCATCCCTGTATTGGGTATCGGTGAACGGCCTGCACTGGTTGCGCTGGTAATTTACGGCCTGCTGCCGCTGGTGAGAAACACCTTTGTGGGCATCACCGAGGTGGACAAGTCGGTAATTGATGCGGCCCGCGGTATGGGCGCCACCAACCTGCAGCTCTTACGGGATGTAGAGATCCCCCTGGCGCTGCCCACCATTGTGGCCGGCTTTCGCACCGTAACAGTAATGACCATTTCCATTGCCACCATCGCCGCCTTTATCGGCGCCGGAGGGCTGGGTACCATTATTCTGCGCGGGATTACCACCTATCATCCGGAACTGATCCTGGCCGGAGCCATACCCGTGGCTTTTTTGGCAATTACAGCCGACAGCTTACTTGGCCTGCTGGAAAAGTCCCTGCTTAAGCGTGAAAGTTCCGGTAAACAAAAAAGGCCGGCGGATACAAAGCACGAAACTGCGCCCCAACGGGCAGAAGTTTATAAAAAGCACATTAAGGAGGCTACTAAATGAACCACACAAAGAGTAAGGTTATTTGTATTGTTTTACTGGCACTGCTGCTCACTTTTTCCCTGACAGGCTGCAATAATAACGGTGGTAACGGAAATGAAGAGGCGGCTGCCAATGAACCGGTGGTCATCGCCAGCAAGCCCCACGCAGAACAGTACATCCTCGGAGAAATGCTGGCCATTTTACTGGAAGAAAACACAGATATCCCGGTAACACGCAATTTCGGCATCGCCGGTGGCACATCCAACCTGCACCCGGCCATGGTCAGCGGAGAAATTGATATTTATCCCGAATATACCGGAACCGGCTGGATGTTTGTGCTGCAGCGTGACCTGATTGGAGATTCAAGGGAAATGTTTGAGGCAGTGCGTGATGAATATCAGGATGAATTTAATATCACCTGGCTTGAGCCCTACGGATTTAACAACACCTTCACCCTGGCCATACCCGCTGAATTGGCGGAGGAATACGACCTGCAAACATTTTCCGACCTGGGCAAAGTAGCGGAGAACTTAATTTTCGGCGCCGAGTTTGACTTCTATGAGCGTGATGACGGCTTCGACGCTCTGGCGGAAACATACAACCTGAATTTCAAAGAAACCAGAGAAATGGATATCGGCCTGAAATACCAGTCCATCGGTGCGGGAGAAGTGGATGTAATCAATGCCTTTTCCACCGACGGCCAGATTAGTCTTTTTGACCTGGTGGTTCTTGAAGACGACCAGGGCTTTTTCCCCACCTATTATGCCGCCACCATGGTACGTACTGATACTCTGGAGAAATACCCGGAAATAGCCGACGCGCTGGGAGTGCTGGAGGGGCAAATTTCCGACGGTGAGATGACGGAGATGAATTATCAGGTTGATGAACTTAACCGGGATGCCGCCGATGTGGCCCGCGAATTCCTGGAGAGCAAAGGACTGCTATAGGAAGGAGATATTTAATGCTCCGCTTGGATAGCATCAGTAAACAATACCCCAATAATGTGCAGGCCGTTGATAACGTCTCACTGGAAGTGGCCGACGGGGAAATCATTACCCTGATTGGCCCTTCCGGCTGCGGCAAAACCACTCTGCTTCGCCTGATTAACCGTTTAACCGAAAAAACGTCCGGCCAAATCTTCATCGAGGGAAAAGAAATCAACCGTTGGAACCCCATTGAACTGCGGCGCCAAATCGGCTATGTTATCCAGCAGGTGGGGCTCTTCCCCCATCTGACTGTAGAACAAAACATTTCTTATGTTTTACGCATCATGGGAACCGGCAAAAAAAAGCAGCGGGAACGGGCCGCTGAGCTAATATCACTGGTGGGCATGGATCCTTCATACCTGCGCCGCTACCCTGCCCAATTGTCGGGAGGCCAGGCACAACGTGTGGGTTTTGCCCGTGCTCTGGCCGGAAATCCGTCCATTATCCTCATGGACGAGCCCTTTGGTGCCCTGGACCAGATAACCCGCCTGCAGCTGCAGGATGAGCTATTGAGTCTCCAAAATGAATTAAAAAAGACTGTGATTTTTGTTACCCACGATATCCAGGAAGCGATGAAAATGGGAGATAAAATTGTGCTGATGCGCCACGGCCAACTGATACAGGCCGGAAAGCCTGCTGATTTTTTTATTCGCCCCAAAGAACCCTTTGTTACCCAGTTCATCGGCGGCAGCGATTTTTTCAGGCTACTGACTTTTATTACGGTGGACGAAATTATAACCAGGGAAAAACGGCTAAGTGCCAAAGCTTCCCTGCCCTCAGGAACCTCGCTGGCAGATGCGCTACAGCTGATGTTTCAGAAAAACATACCGGAAATTGATGTTTTAGATGGGCAAGGTAACACCTTAGGCCAAGTCAGCCAGAAAATGATCAGGAATATTGCGGCTACCATAAGTACGGATCAAGGGGACAACCCCCTGAAACATACAATCGGGAGCTAAAGGAGGCTAATTATGAAAAAATACGACCTCATCGTTCTTGGCGGTGGAACCGCCGGCATGACTCTGGCTCGTTCAGCCGCAGCAAAGGGATGGCAGGTGGCGGCGGCAGAGTCCCGCTACCTGGGTGGCAGCTGCATTAACATCGGGTGCACCCCTTCCAAGGCCTTGATTTACTCCGCAAAGTTGATGCATCTGGTCCGCACGGCAGGAGAATACGGCATACGCACCCCCGCCCCCCAGGCTGAGTGGAAAAAAGTTGTAGAGCGCAAAAACAATGTGGTGCAGGAAATGCGACAAGGTAGCTACAGGTCCGTAGAAAAAAACGATAATATTACTCTCTATGAAGAGCCGGCTAAATTTAGCGGCCCTCAGACTGTTGCCGTGGGTGAAAGAGAACTGGAGGCAGACAAAATTCTCATCGCCACCGGAGCCGGTCCGGCCATTGCGCCTATCCCAGGGCTTGAGGAAGCGGGTTACCTTACTTCAACCACTGCCATGGAAATGGAAAGTTTGCCGGGGAGCCTGCTTATTCTTGGCGGAGGCATGATTGCGGTGGAGTTTGCCCAGATGTTTGCCCGCTTTGGCGTGCAGGTAACCATTGTGCAGCGCAGCAAACAGGTGGGTAAAAAACTGGAGGACGAAATTGCTTCAGCCCTGCAAACAATACTGAAGAATGAAGGTGTGGAAATTCTTACAGGCACCGATATTCTCGGCATCCGCCGTCAGAACGGGCGGATAGCCCTCTCGGTGGAGCGTGAAGGGAAAAAACAGACCCTTACAGCGGACGATGTTCTGGTGGCAACCGGCAGAAAACCCAATACAGACCACCTGGAGCTGGACAAAGCCGGCGTGGAAACGGATAAAAAAGGCTTCATTAAGATCGATAGTTCTTTTGCCACCAATGTGCCCGGCATCTGGGCCGCAGGCGATGTGGTGGGCGGCGCCATGTTTACCCATAAAGCATGGCATGACGGAATGCTTTTGGCAAAAAGCCTGCTTCAGGGAAAAAGTATTGACAACACGGACCGCCTGATTCCCTATGCCGTGTTTACCGACCCGGAAATAGCCGGTGTAGGCCTTGGGGAAAAGCAGGCCAAAGACCAAGGCATAGACGTTAAAGTTCAGCAGTATCCCTTTAAACATGTGGGCCGTGCCCGGGCCACCGGCCGCCTTGAAGGCCTGGTGAAGCTAATTACCGACCAAAACAACGGTAAGATTATCGGCGCCCATATCATAGGCCCGGAAGCCGCCGAAATAATCCATGAGCTGGTTATGGCCATGCGTTTCAACGCTACTGTGACAGACTTACAAGAGATGATACACATCCATCCCACCCTCTCCGAAGCGATTAACTCCGCAGGATTGTCCACTTAAATGAACCTCTGTTACAGGATCAAAATAAACCGGAGAGTATCCGGTTTATTTTTTATCTAAAGATTTAGCGACAGAATAACCGGGGCGTGATCAGAGGGTTTGGGCGTTCGCCGCCGGCGGGGCCACAAATCCACCTCCACTTCCGCCATTTTTTCTGCCAGAGGTTTGCTGCAGAGGATATAATCAATCCTCATTCCCTTATCCTGCCAGATTGCGCCGCCTACATAATCCCACCAGGTAAAGGACTGTGCATCGGGATTCAGGTGCCGAAATGAATCAACCAGGCCCCAGTCCAAGACGTCCTGCAACCAGCGGCGCTCCTCCGGCATGGTACAGACCGTATCCTCTAACAATTTAGGGTCATGTACATCCAAATCCTCCAGGGCCACATTTAAATCACCCACCACCACCAGAGGATCAGAGGGCGAAAAGTTCCTCTGCAGATACTCTAAAAAATACCGGTACCATTTCTGCTTATATATATACTTTTCACTGCCACGCAGGTCACCGTGGGGCGCATAAACATTAACCACCGTCACCTCCCCGATCCGACAATGCATAATCCTCTTTTGTTGGTCCCAGTTTTCATCACCAAAACCGGTCACAACTTGCTGTGCACCTTCTTTGCTGCATACCGCTACGCCGTTATATCTCTGCTGGCCAAAAACCGTACACTGGTACCCCAGACTCTCAAAAGCTTGCCGTGGAAACTTATCATCAGTAACCTTAATCTCCTGCAGGCACAAAACATCTATATCCGTGCCCCGTTTTTCCAGCCATTTCAGCAACAACTCTTCCCTGGCTCTTACGGAATTAACGTTAAAAGTGCATATCTTCAATGGCAAAGCCTCCTTACAAGACTGCAGACTGTTGCCATAACTATAGCACGACACCTTCAATGGCTCAAGAAGAACGCTACAGAGATTATTGCCTAAACACAGTAACTAATAGTCCTGCCATACTGATTAAAGTTATAATACCCAACACCATATGGCCGCCCACCGCATCCTTAAAGGCCTCCCCTCCATAACGGATCATCATACCACATCCGAACGTGATTATCAGCAGCACAAATGTTACTACAGCCAGAATCTTTGTCATTTTAACATTCCCCCTCTCAACGCACTTAATCTGTGCCCTATTATTAGATTAACAGGTCGTTCTAAACAAAAAACAAACAGTTTCTGAACAAAGCAGGAAGCAAAAAGCACTCAAACCATTATAGTCTGAGTGCTTTTAAATAGGGGGTCTATTCATTTGTCTCTTCATCAAGCTGGACTGAATCCGTTAATTCTTTGGTTGCCTGCTTAAATTCCCGCAACCCTTTACCGAAGGAGCGGCCAATCTCCGGGAGTTTTTTGGGGCCGAAAATCAATAATATCAACCCACCGGCCAGCAAAAGCTCTGATAAACCGATTTTACCTAACACTTCCTCACCTCCTGAACCGCTTTATTTAACGGAAAGCGGTTTTTTGTTTCTGGACACAACCCGGGCAAAAAGAATGGAAACCTCATATAAGCCCAGCATGGGAATTGCCATCATAAGTTGGGAAATAACATCCGGTGGCGTAAAAATCGCCGCCGCAACAAAAATAACAGCCGCAGCATACATGCGGTTTGCTGCCAGAAAACCTGCAGAAATTACTCCCAGCCTGGTCAGTATCATAACAGCCACCGGCATCTCAAATACCAACCCAAACCCGATTACCAGCCCTAAAGTGTAGGAAATATAACTGCTGAAAGAGAGCATGGGCTCCAGTTGGTCGGAAGAGAATCCCAGGAAAAACCGAATGGTAAAAGGCATTACCACCAGGAAGGCAAATAGCGCTCCCAACATAAAGAAGAACAGCGACAAAGCAGAAATCAGCAAGGTCAGGCGTCGTTCGTTCTGATACAGAGCAGGAAGAACAAAACACCATACCTGATAAAAAATTACCGGAAGGCTGAGAAAAACTGCAGAAATCAGGGCCAACCGAATGTTTGTCAGAAAAGCTTCCGTTAATGTTAAATAAAATAGCTTATCTACGGGATGGGAAAACAAATCACGGATAAAATCGATATACAGATAGGAGACCACAGCAGCAACGGAAATAAACATTACACATATAATAAGTCTCCTCCTAAGCTCTTCCAAATGCTCAATCCATGATGGACCCCTTGCGCACGCAGACCCTGCCAAAACAAATCATCTCCTCATTATCTGCGAAATACATGCCACACACTTGCTAAACAACCTCGTATATACAATTTATCATATTTTTTTTGTTTAGTATAGTAGGAATTTGCATTCTAGTGTCGAAATTAACAAGGGCGCACCACCTTTGCGCGCGGAAGTTGTTTCCAACAACGTTCGCTAATACTAACCTACTAACTTGAGGAGGCGTTGTTATGAGTCAGAAAGGGACATCAGTTTCACGGAGGAAGTTTTTAATGGGGGCCGGTGCACTGGCCACAGGAGTAATGGCCATGGGAGTGGTTGGCTGTGCAGATACTGTGACAGGTAACGGAAATGTTGCTTCGGCACAGGCCCTGCCCTGGACTTACAAAAAACTTGATGTGGAGAAGGTTCGAAAAAGAGGTTATGAAGGATATTTTGAAGGTGGCTGCTGCTACGCCGCAGCCACTGCACTTCTGGAAACACTGCGGGAGGATAACGGCTCTCCCTGGGACACCATCCCCCAGGACATGTTCCGCTATGGTGCCGGGGGTGCATACAGCTGGGGGACACTGTGTGGAGCACTAAACGGCTCTTTGGCTGTTATTAATCTCGCCAGAGAAAACCATCCTGAACTGGGCAATGAATTAGTGGGCTGGTACACCGAATTTCCGTTTCCCACAGATAAGCATGAATCATACTGCAATATTCCGGATCAGATTACAACCGTTGCCAAATCCCCGCTGTGCCACATCTCTGTAAGCACCTGGGCTAATGCCGCCGGCGCCACCGTTAATTCTGATGAGAAAGCTGACCGCTGCGCAAAACTGTCTGGGGACACCGCCGCCTATGCCGCTCAGTTGTTAAATGATGCGCTGGAGAACAATTTTGCCCCCGCATTCACTGTATCCGATGAATACTCCCATTGCATGGATTGCCACACCGGCAAGGACAGCGTTTTCGATAATCAGCAGGGTAAAATGAGCTGCACATCCTGCCATGATGACCATACCAAGGAATAATAATCAGGGCGGTATTCGCTAAGAATACCGCCCTGATCTGTTCAATTTATTTCAATCTGTCCCGTAGCGCCTCTCCCAGCTGCTTGGACTTTGCCACAAGCTCTGGATCATTATCAAAGTTCTTAAACATGTGGGGTTCAATCTTTGCTCCTTCTCCGTAAAGCAGCTTTACATTGGAGATCTCGCACTCTTCACCATAGCCACAGGCAAGACAGGTGGGGTGGCCGCATGTTTGCATGGAGCCTACCACCTCCATGCCCTGGGCCTTGCAAAACAGCTTTAGCCATTCTTCCACTGCCTGGTTAGCTTTATAGCCACCGGCAACCACAATGGCCGGTTTACCTTTCAAAAGTACCTTTCTGTGACGCAGTGAATATGTTCTTTCACAGAATGTTTTGGTCCGGGCATCGGTGGATGCGAACGTAGGGTAGCCGGCAATGATAACTGCATCAGCGTTTTTAATTTTCGCTTCTAAAATATCACTGTAATCATCTTTTTGGATACAGTGATTTGTTTCCACACATTTCAGACACCCCAGGCAAGGGTTTACCCTGTACTTAGACAGATTAAGCATTTCATAATCCAAGCCGCTGGCTTCCGCCACCGCCTGGACTGTTTTATCCAGATTTCCGCCTTTAACCGGACTGCCACTGATGGCAACTATTTTCATCTTAACTCCTCCTTGGGTTTTTCTAACCGTTTCTTTAATTGTAATCGGCCACGGATAAGAAAGCTGTAAAATAGTATACAAAAAACTAAAAAGTAAAATAATTTACAGAAGTTATTAGGTCCTATGGTACAATCTAAGTGAACTGATCTGAGAGGAGGGCCGGCATGGAAACAGACAAACGTTTCTGCCTGCACGACCTGCCGCTGTTTGATAACCTGGAGCGGTCGGCTTTTAGCACAGTGTGCCGCCATGCAGCCATTAAAAGACATATCCGGCGGGGCGAAACTTTATTTCATCAGGGCGACCCTTCCGACACCCTCTATCTAATTAAAGAAGGTAGTTTTAAGCTAGTCCGCATCACCGAGGAAGGGCGGGAAGTAATTTTACATCTGGCAGGCTGCGGTGAAGTGTTGGCTGAGGCAGCCTTGTTCAGAGAGGGCATCCACCCGGTCTCAGCAGTTGCCCTGGAAGATGCCAGGGTTTGCGCTTTAAGCCGGGAACGGATGGAAGAAGTGATTCAGAACAACCCGGACTTGGCGCTGCAGGTCATTTACAGCCTGGGCAGCCGGTTATATAACTCCTGGGAGCAGGCTGTGGAAATCAGGGCGGGATCCACACAGGAAAAAGTATTGAATCTGTTTATCCGACTGGCTAATGAGCATGGTGAAAACTGCTCCGACGGCACCCGTATCCCTGTATCTTTAACCCAGCAGGAAATAGCCGACTTTGTAGGTGCGTCCCGGGTCATGGTGGCCAGAGCCTTAAAAACTCTTTCTGAACGGAACTATGTATTAAAAAAAGGGCGCTACTACATTCTTAAAGACCGGTGTTTCTAATGAAAAACCCAAGCCATTGGCTTGGGTTTTGTGCCGACACTTAATTACTTCTGAAAACAACGCCCCTGAACAAAGCTACTTTTTTTCCTGCTTCTGTTGCTACGGTAACATTATAAATACCGGTGCTTCTGGTTAATTGTTCTTCTTCTGCGGTGGCAATTAATACGGTTTGCGGTTTTGCCGGGCGGATATAATTTATGCTGACCTGCAGCCCCACCGCTTTACCCCTTGTATTGGCAGCAAGGCCCAGGGCGGTATCGGCTAAGGTAAAGATGGCCCCTCCGTGGGCCATGCCATGGAGGTTTTGCATCTCTTTTGTTACGGTAAACTTTACCTGTGCGAAACCCGCAGCCAGCTCCACAATTTCTATCCCCAGATTAAAGGGGAAGTAATCCTTATTAAACTTTGCTTTAATATCCTTAATGGTTTGTTCCATGTTATTGTCACTCAAGCAAACACCCCCTGCATAATCCCAATTAAATTTTACTGAATTTATACCCCACACCCCAGACCGTCTGCAAATATTTGGGGTTAGCCGGGTCCTTTTCTATTTTTTGCCGCAGCCTGCGCACAAAGACATTAATAACGTTTAAATCGCCGAAATACTCCCGGTCATCGGCAAGCTCCAATAATTGCTCCCGGCTAAGTACCATGCCGGCATTGCGCATGAGAATACCCAGCAGCTTAAATTCTCTCGGGGTGAGATCTATTTCCTCGCCCCCGGCAAATAGCTGGTACGAATCAAAGTTAATTTCCAGCTCGCCGATTTTTACTATATCTTGTGCAGCACTGCTTTTTTCTACTTTGCGATAGCGCTTTAACACCGCTTTAACCCGCATGGCCATTTCCAGAGCGCTAAAAGGCTTGGACACGTAATCATCTATATCCAGAGTAAAACCAACAGCTTTATCTACCAATGCATCTTTGGCAGAGAGAATGATAACCGGGGTATCAAATTGAGGCCGGATTTTTTTTAAAAACTCAATACCATCCATTTCCGGCATCATTACGTCAAGAATCACCAACACTGGATTCTTATTTAAAAAGACACTGAGAGCTTCGCTGCCGTTTTCTGCCTCCAATACCGTAAAACCCTCATTTTCCAGGACCTGTCGTAGAATACGTCGGATTTTCTCCTCATCATCCACAACCAGTATTTTCTCAGTCAAGGCTTTCCCCTCCTGCCGCCGGCAGTCGGAACCAAAAGGCGGTTCCCTGCCCCGGTTCACTTTCCAAGCCAATTTCTCCGCCCTGCATCTCAATTAACCCTTTGGACAGGTACAGCCCCAGGCCTGAACCGGCCTGCTTCTTGTTAACCGGCACGGCTCCCTGGCGGAATCGCTGAAAAATCACTTCTTTTTCCTCCCGACTTATTCCTGCCCCAGTATCTTCCACTCTAAAGACCACATACTGCTGTGTTTTACCCTCACTGTTTACACGAACTGTTATCCTGCCTCCCGGATCCGTAAACTTCACCGCATTGCCCAACAGATTCACCAATACCTGCCTCACTCTTTCCACATCGCATTTTACCCTGGGCAAGCCGGGCTCAATATCTGAGGTAACCGTCAGGCTCTTTTCACGGGCCAAGGGCATGAAAGCCTTTATGGTCCCCTGGACGATTTCATCCGCTCTGTGCTCCTGAATGTCAGGCTCGATGGCTCCCGCCTCCAGCTTGGCCGTATCCAGCAGATTGTTAACCATGTTCAGAAGCTTTTCGGAACTGGATTTTAAATCAGCCAGATTCTGCTGGCGCTGATGGGCAAAGGCCGGCGCTTCCAAAAGTTCGATAAAGGCCAGTATGCAGGAAAGCGGGGTGCGCAGTTCATGGCTTACACTGGCCAAAAATTCACTTTGCAGCCGGTTCATCTTCTCCAGATCATGGTTTATCCGAGCCAGCTTTTCCTTTTCCTCTTCCAGCTCAACGGTACGCTCTTTTACTTTCTGTTCCAACCCCTGATATATACCTGCCAGCTCTCTGGACATGGTGCGGAAACGCTCTTCTAGTATCCGAATTTCCCCCTGTCCGTTTACGGGAGAATCTGTGGAGCTAAAATCACCCTGCCCCAAACTCACCGTCATGGCAGCCAAACCTTCCAGCGGCGCAGTAACCAGCTTCCGCTGCAAAACGTACAAAATGCCGATAATTACAACCAGCAGGGCCAGAACAAAAATAACCTGCTGACCAATGCTCCTGTACAGCTCCTCGTAATAAGGCTGGGCGTTTATAACCACCGAAAGTGCACCGGCAAAGTCACCTTCCTCCAAACCTTCCCTCAAGTGTCCGGATATGTCCGGCTCGCCCGCCGGCGTACCGTGGCAGTCCAGGCATTCTTTTTCCGCGTACAGCGGCACCAGATAGCGAAACACCCTGGTACCGTCCAACTCATCTTCGGCCCAGAGATATTCCTGCCCCGGCTCCTCCTGTAGTTTTTTAATCTGTTCTATCTCAAATGAATCCGGCGTATTAGCCGCATTACGAGGCTCAAGCCGGGTCTGCTTAAAGGCATACTCAGACTTTTCATTAAAAATCTCACCAACTCCCCGGCCCACCGCAGCCGGGTTTAGGTACTTAAATTCAAAACTGCCCTCTGAATCATAATTGATAATGTCCTGCTTGGCCGCCATAAAAGTGCGGACAGATATAAACTGATCCGTAATCAGCCTGGCCTGGCCCAACATGTTTTCCGTGGCCACGGCACGCTTCGTACGAATACTCCAGCCCAGATTAATAAGCATCAGGGCAGACATCGCCAGGATAATATAGAACATGTAGATATGAATCAGCTTTTTATTTTTCATGGCTGCTCCCTAAGAAAATTTTCACTTATATTTATTCGACAAAGTTCTTCATTCACCTGTTAGAGCAGGTGAAAATACACACTTTTATCTATAATTTCTGCCCCGGCAATCGGACAAAATCCACCGCATAATGGGCAGTTATTTGCAGACAATAACTGCAAACACTCCAAAGGAGGTGTCCAATATGCCCGCTGTTATAGAAACAGATGTAAAAAAGATGCAAAAGTGTATTGATCTTTGCAACCGCTGCATGCAAGTATGTGAGGAATGCCTGACATCATGCCTGAAAGAACCTGATGCACAGGCCCGCATGAAATGCATTCAGACATTACGTGACTGTGCAGATATTTGCTCACTTGCTGCACAGTTTATGGCCCGAGGCAGTGCTTTTGCCAAGCAGATTTGTGGCCTTTGTGCAGAAATCTGTGAAGCATGTGCTACCGAGTGTGACATGTTCCAGGATAATCATTGTAAGCAATGCGCAGATATTTGCCGTCAATGCGCACAGGAATGCAGAAATATGGTTAATATGTAGTAACGCACAGAGGAAACCGCCAAAACGGTTTCCTCTTTATTTTGCTGCAGAAATTACCAGGACCGTTTAATCTTTGATATTAACTGCATATTAATAACCCGCTCCTTATTTTCCTTTAAACTATAAGTATACCGATAGGAGAAAAGGTTCCGGGGAGGGAAAACAATGGAACAGAAAAAATATAAAGAAAACACCATTACCTTATGGGGTGCAGTAGGCATGGGAACCGGTGTAATGTTTGGTGCTGCAATCTTTGCTGTATTGGGTCAGGTGGCTGAACTGGCGGGAGCGCTGTTTCCACTCTCCTACATCGGTGGAGCAATCATTGCCGCCTGCAGCGCTCATGCCTATGTAAAGATGGCCAATACTTACCCATCAGCCGGTGGCATAGGCATGTTTTTTGTGAAGGTCTATGACAAAGGAACTATTACCGCATCTTCAGCGCTGTTAATGGCCTTTTCAATGGTGATTGCCCAGAGCCTGGTGGCCAGAACCTTTGGTACTTATACGCTGCAGCTTTTTAATATAGGGCCGGAAAGTTGGCTTGTTCCCGCCCTTGGAGTGGGGCTCCTTGTTTTCACCTTTTTGGTCAATATTTCCCGCAATGAATTTATCCAGACCTTTACTTCCATAGTTTCGCTGATAAAAATTGTTGGAATCGCTGTCTTTTCTTATGCCGCTTTAACGGCAACCGGCCTTTCCCTGGAAGGTGTAATGGGACCTGTACCTGACCAGCCGGCACTGGGTTTTTTAGCCTCTTTGGCTCTGAGCCTTCTTAGTTTTAAAGGTTTCACCACCATCACAAACAGCGGATCAGAAATTATTAACCCCCATAAAAACATAGGACGAGCCATTACCCTTTCTATCGCTATTTTGTCAGTACTCTATTTGTTCATGGCTGTGGCGGTAGCAAGCAGCCTTTCCATACCGGAAATCGTGGCGGCCAGGGATTATTCCCTTGCCGAAGCTGCACGCCCCACCCTGGGAACATACGGCCTGTGGTTTACAGTGGGGATAGCCATACTGGCTACTGTCACCGTATGCATCGGCAGTGTTTTTGCAGTATCACGGATGACCGCCATGTTGTCGGAAATGAAATTAATCCCTCACAGCCATTTTGGCATGAAGGGGACCGTGCAAAGGCATATGCTGGTTTATCTTCTTGTTATCGGCATAGCTCTGACTATCTTCTTTGATTTGAGCCGAATAGCATCGCTTGGAGCAATATATTACCTGGTGATGGATATAATTTTTCAGTGGGGTGTTCTGCGAAGAATCAGAGAAAAAATTGATGCAAAACCCTCTGTCGTAATTGTCGCCCTTATACTGGACATAATTGCTTTAAGTGCATTTATCTGGCTAAAAGCTACTACCGACATGTTAATTTTGATTGTTGCCGCTATATCAATCAGCTTAATTTTTCTGGGGGAAGAATATTTCTTAAAGCACTATTTGTCGGAAGAGGCCCGTCCCTCTTAAATCCACACCATCTTCACTCGCTTATCACAACATTGTAAAATTTACTTCTTACAATGTTAAAGAGAAGGACCCTTTAACTACTATTTAGCTGAAAAAATTGGAGTGATGGCATGAAAAACCGAGTCATCCTTATTATTGTAGTATTGATAATGGGGATAATCCTGACTGTTACCGGGTGCGCCGGGGTAAGTCAGACTGAAGAAGCATATAAACTTTATGTCCCCAATGCCGGTGAAGGAACAGTTTCAGTGCTTGATTCACTAACCCGCCAAACAACTGCCACCATAAATGTTGGCGAATCTGTCTCTCATGGTCTGGGAGTCACGCCGGATAACAGTCTTCTGTTTACAGGTGATTTGGATGGCGGCAATATTTATGTAGTGGATACTGCAACCGATCAAATTAAAAACACAATTTCTGTGGGGGAGCGGGTTCACGGGATAGACATGAGTCCGGACGGAAATTATGTTTTGGTTGCCGCCGGCAGAAACTCCGGGCCGTCGCTGGTGGTAATTAATGTGGAGCTTCAGGAAGTAGTAACTGTGATTCAGGATGACCTGGTGGGCCCTACTCACATTACTTTCAGTCCGGACGGGAAACGGGCATATGTGGCGGATCCTGAACAGAGTGCCGTTGTTGTAGTGGATATGGTTAACTTAGTTACTGAAACTGTCTGGCAGACAGGGGCAGAAGGTGCCCAGGAAGCCAGAACTTCACCCCAGGGCGATTTGCTGTATGTAGCAAATTATGAGGGCAATATGTTAACGGTTCTGGATACAACTGACGGGCAAGTCCTCTATTCCTTACCGGCCGGAGAAGAAACCCACGCCGTAGATGTTTCTCCCGACGGTCAATTTGTGTGGGTTGCTGCCAGCAAAACCGGAGAGATTATCATCTTTGACGTTGAA
Source organism: Dethiobacter alkaliphilus AHT 1 (assembly GCF_000174415.1). Lineage (NCBI taxonomy): Bacteria > Bacillati > Bacillota > Dethiobacteria > Dethiobacterales > Dethiobacteraceae > Dethiobacter > Dethiobacter alkaliphilus. The sequence goes on along the minus strand of NZ_ACJM01000005.1, from coordinate 160,126 downwards.
AATGAGTATAGCATTGTTGATACAGTTACCTTTGGCAGGCCCAATCATATAAAGTTTCATCCCGCCGGCAATGAAGTCTATATTACTGATACAAGTAGCAACTCACTTACTGTTCTGGATTCGGCAACTTATGAAAAACTGGCTGAAATCCCGTTGGGGCAATCTCCCCACGAGATTAGTATAGTTAGAGGTAACTAATACCTGAAAGGAGCTTGAATGAATAAAAAAATCTATTTCTTAACCCTGACCATTTTATTTGCAGCGGGACTCTTGCTTGCCGGTTGCAGCAACGATCCCGGCGAAGCCGATAATAATGCGGCAGATTATAACTATGAGGAAGATGCCGGGCAGGAGGACATCATTGAGCAGTATTCCAGCACGGATTCCCAGGAAGGCGTAACGGCACAGGCATTGTGGATTGCCCCTGAACTTTATGAACTCGCCGTGGAGGAGGAACTGGTTACCGAAAACGAGCTTGAAGAAAATATTATTTTCGATTTGTGGTTATCAACACACTCCGGCGACTTAATGGATTTTTCATACGAAGATAACGTTGTGCTCAGTACCGACAACGGAGAAATATCCCCTCGAAACATTACTGTTATAAGCAGAGACAGTCATCATCCCAGAATGCTGCTTAAGTTTGAAAAAAGCCGCATTGAAGACACTGAGAATATGGAGTTATTGATAAAAGGCCTCCGCAATGTTCCCAAACGGACTTTTTCCTGGTAAACCACCGCTACTACAAAAGCTACCGCATTTGCGGTAGCTTTTACTTTACTGCAGCCTATTCTATTAACAGGTAGACATTCCCGCTCCTCTAACATAAAAACCACGGTAGAACATATTAGTGGAATAATCAATGACAGAATTGGCAATGAAGTTTTCTATTGTTTCATCATAAACTACCTTCACACCTTTTGATTCCACAACTACGTCATCTTCTTCGTGCAGCTCATCCAGAGCTACTTTTAGCTTGGGACCGCCTCAACCAAAGCCACCAAAAGAGACTCTCAGAGCCTTGTTTTCGCGGTTATCTTCTTCTGCCAGAATCTCCTCAAGCTTTTCTACGGCTTTTTCCGTTACCTTTATCATCTTGCTCACCACCTATCTTGAGCCTTATCTCACAATACCCTAATAGGGTATATAAACATAATAACTGCAGATTCTCTTCCTGTCAACCCATGCTATTGATAAATATTCCTATATTAGCAATGAAATCAGAGAGAAAAGGCTGTCTACACGTTCTCTACAAACTGAACACTCACACCGTTAGGATCTTTAACAAAGAAGAACCTCACGTGTGGATTGGGCTGGAAAGGGCCACTGTCTACTTCCAACCCTTTTTCTTTTATGTACTGAATCATTTCATCTACGGACTTCACCTCAAACCCAATGGAGATTCCCTCAACCTGCCGCGGTGCTTTTTGGCTAGGATTGCAAATCAGCTCTACCTGTGTTTCACCATCTCCCAAAAACACTAATTCCATCTCCGGCCCTGCTGTAAATCTTTTATTCACAGAAAGACCTACAATTTCCTGATAGAACTTTAACGATTCTTCCATATTCTTCACCGTAATTGTACACCATACAAATTTCATTACGTCCCTCCTAAGCTCTGCCTGTATTTATGCTAATTATATCGTTTTTTTAGAATGGCGGCAAAGAAACATAGTCATTTTTTCTACCACAATTATGCAGCCACAACAACTTACAAACAAACATTTTACATAGCAATAAAAGAAATATTAATAATTAAGAGAAACTGAACAATAGCACCTAAAACTTGCCGTTTACCAGCGGCAAGGAGTATAATTAGCCTAAAATGAGGAGCACAAACTAAAATGATTTATGCTCAAAATACTACAAACAACACCGGCGTTGCCATCTGTGGCGACTATAATGATTTTAACAATTTATATGGATCACTGCATACAGTGGTAGGCAATGAGGAAGAGCACCCGGCCCTTGAACAGTCCCGCCTCCGTGTGCTGGGCCTCTGCTACGATCTGCGCCATGCTTTTATGGGGGACCGGGAAATTCTTTTTGTGGACAATGGCATTAATGAGGACGTGAAACGATTTCAGTCTGTTATCTGCTCCGACAAGAATGTCTATATGAAAATCAAAATGTTTTGGCCGGAAACATTGTTTATCATTATGGTTCTCAACGAACTATTGGACCTCCACGCTGAAAGTTTGGCCAAAAAACATCACATCAGATTCACAGACAGCAAAACGATCTGGAATCTTCCCCTTGTTACAGTACGTCAATTTCAGGCGGCAATTATGCACTGCCTCAGTGAAACCGTTACTGCCCCCACATTTTCCCGCATGCTAAACATTATGAATTCCGAATATCTTACTTTTCGGGACTATCTCACTCAATATATAGACCTTCTTAACTACCGCTTTGTCAAAATGTCCCCGGAAAAACGCCTTAAAAACATTTCCATTATGGCAAAACGGATTGCTCAACGCGATAAAGACTACATAGATCTGGAAGATGAACTGGAAAGCGCGGCCAGAGAACAAGGATACCCCAGGGAAAGCTTTGAACTCCAGTTGGAACTCCCTAAGAAAATTGACTGGTAATGAAACTCTTGAAATACCTGAATTAGCCTGCATTGAATAAAATGGAATTTAGCTTTGCAATATGGGGGAAAAAATGGTATGATTCAAATATACAGAATTTTCACACAACTTTTATGGAGGTGTATTATGGCTGGTAATTACTATGCTTATCATCATGTTGTGACGCCACAGGATGCCACGGTACTGGGAATTGCCTATGATGCCAGATACCTGGACTGGGCCTGTATTGCCCGGGAACGGATGATTGTGGAAAACGGGGACTTAAACCAAATTGAGTGGCCCGCCTTTTTGACCGGTGAGGTCTCAATCCGCTACCTATATCCGGTCTTCCTCAACGAAAGTGTGGAAGTCAGGGTAAGCATCGGAGATTATTCTGAAGAACAGGGCCGGGCCCGCCTCATCTTCCGTTACGTCAACAAAAACGGACGGTTGCTGGCAGAAGGCCATCAGATTATCTTCTTTGTTAACCATGCCACCGGCATACGGACCTCACTGCCACCCACCTTTGTGAACCTGGCCCGGCAGTTCTCTGAGAATCAGAAAGTAACAATGTAAGAACGGCACGCTTATTCGGTTCCCATAAAACAAGCGACACGGGCTCCAACCCGTGTCGCTTGTTTTATGCCTCTATTGCTCCCCCTAGTGACACGGGGCATCAACATAGGCTTTTACATCACGGAAGCTATCCGAAAAAACACTGATAGTTCTTTTTGACAGTTAGAGCTTGAGGTTTAAGTTGCGTCAGATCAAATCATTGGTTTTGGTAAAGGGCTGCAACCTGCTGCAGAAACTGTAGTGGAGGTCCTGTATCGAGTGATGATAATCCCAGTTGTTCACGGAAAAACAGGGTGAGTTTATGGTCCCATTCCTGTTTTTCAATGGTGCTAAGTGAGCTGCGGCGCAGCAGGTATTTTTTCAAGACTGCAAATTCATTTTCGCTTATTTTGTGAATATTTAGCCGTGCTGCTCCGGTCCAGGGCATTTCCTCAACATGTAGTTCAAGGGGCTTAGGTACTTCTTCTATGTTTTCTTTAACCACAATCGTTCCGGCTGCCATATCGCCTAGCCTTTGACTGCTCTTGGTAACGAATACGGAAATCATGCCAATGGCATATGAGAACGGGAGCTGATCGATGATACGGATAATATTACGGATGAGAACTTTGACAAAGGTTACTGCCGAACCGTCTGATTGCACCACACGAATGCGAATTATTCGTTTGCCAGGGGTCTGACCGTTCCAAAAAGTTTCAAAAAAGATAAAGTATCCGGTCATTACGGCAAATACTAAAATAAACAGCAGAGCAATATTCAGAGTGGTATCCCAAGGGGCATAGAAGCTTATAACCCCCACAAAAATAATTAGGATAACCTGAATAACACCGTCGATAAAACGGGCAGCAAACCGGGAGCCAAGACCGGCTAATTCTAAATTCAGGTAAACTTTTTCAGGGCTAAGCCATTTATATTCTTGTTGCACTTGTTGCCTCCTGTTTTATAATGTTTCTGTTTTTGCGAATTCCTGTGTAGAGGTAAAGAAAGAAGAGCAGCATTGATAATACCGCCACCAGAAGCTTGGCAGCGCCCGGGAGGTTGCTGGGAGTGATAAAGCCCTCGATTAGTGCCGCAATGACAAACATGGGAATTGTACCTAAAACAAGCTTCATGGCTATTTTCCCTTGAATGAGCAAAGCGTCTTTGCGAAGGTAATCACCCGGTTTGACCAGCGCTTTGGCCAAAACGAGACCTGCTCCTCCACAAATAAAGATGGCAGCCAATTCAAGTGCCCCATGCGGTAAAATCAAAGTCCAAAATTCAAGTCCAAAACCTGCAGAGGTGAAGATGGCGCCGAGGACGCCGACCAGTAACCCATTGTAGAGCATAACATAAACCGTCCCCAGGCCCCAGGTAAACCCCAGGGCAAAAGATAAGAAACCGACTTGAATGTTGTTAACCATTATCATCGATGAAATTGCGGGCCTCTCTGCTACCGGCCAGTCGGCGCCCACATTGCCGCGTGCCAGGTCTTCGCCGATTAAGGTTTGCATCTGCTCCGGAACAATAAGTGAATTTAAAGACGGCTGGTAATAATTTAACAGGTAGCCTGAGAGCAGCCCAAAGATTAGGATGATGCCTGCTGCCGTAATCATTTGCCAATGAATGGCCACAAGTGAGGGGAACTCAGTGGAAAAAAATCTCATCAGTCGGTACATACCCATGGTTTCTTTTTTATAAATATGTGCATGAGCTTTTACCACCAATTTGTTTAGATACTCATTCATCTCGTGGCCGGGGAAATGGGTATTGGCGTAGGCAAGGTGAGCAGTAACACGGCGAAAAAGCGGCCCCAGCGCTTTTATGTCCTCCTGTGAAAGAGCGGCCGGACCGTTTTGTGCTATCTTATCGAGAATGAGATTAAGCCGTTCCCACGTTTTGCGGTTGGAAGCCAGAAAAACTTCGGAATTCACTACTGTACCTCCTACAATCTTGATTGCGATTTAAGTTCCAGGTATTTATTTATGGTGGCAACTGAAAGTTCGTCGGGGGGCACGTCTACTACCACCACACCGTTGCTTTTTAAAATGGAAATCGCTTCCCGACGGTTGCGCAGTACTGTCTGAGCCACAGCTTTTTGATATAGCTCCAATGAATCCTCAGGTGTTTTTTCGGCCTGCTTTACTATCTGCTGATCCAGCATGGTAATGCAGAGTACCAAGTGTTTGCCGGTCAATGAAGACAGATGTGTAATCAGGCGACGTGATGATTCATCATCAATCAGGTCGGTAAAGAAACAGATTAAGCTGCGCTTTCTGTTTCTGAAGCCGATATACCTGCAGACCGCCTGGTAGTCACTTTCCACTATTTGAGGCTGCAAGTTGTACAGTCCTGCCAAAATTTTTTGCAGTTGAGGTTGTCCTTTACGGGGCGGCAGGTATGTTTTCACCTCATCTGCAAATGAAATCATCCCCACATTGTCATCATGGGTTACGCCCACATACCCCAATAGAAGGCTGGTATTTACGGCATGATCCAGTTTAGATAGAGTGGTGATTGTGCCACTCATCAGACGTCCTGCATCCAGAACAAGCAAAATATTTTGACTGCGATCCACTGTGTACTGATTGACGGTAAGGCGGCCTCGCCTTGCTGTAGCTCCCCAGTTAATGCGTCGGTACGTATCATCAATCTGATAGTCGCGCAGGCTTTCAAAATCGGTCCCCAACCCTGTGGCACGTGAGCGTTTTAGTCCCGCCTCCACCAGATGGCTTCGCTGGGTCAGAATCTGATATTTTCTGATTTCCCGGATATTGGGATAAACACGAATCATGTTATTCTCTAAAGGCAAGCTGCTTTGCCAAATAAATAATCCCAGCCTGCTTGGATAGCGTAAATTAATGCTGCCAAACAGATAGTCGCCCCGCTTGGGAGGGTTCAGTGTATATCTAAATGTAGCCTGGGATGAAGCCGGAAGTTTGCCTGTGATAGTTTTTGCGCTGGCCTGGAAGCTAAACGGCGGCTCATCTTTGATGGTTAAAGTAAGGTCGGCGGAGCTTCTGTTAGCTGCGGTAATAGTCACCGGATTATCAGCGCCAAGGGAGAAACGATGTTCAAAAGTGCGGTCAATTTGCAGCATCCCGGGCGTTGGTGTTAGGCGCCGGTCGGCAAGCAGCAGCACGCCGGTGACTGCATTATAGAGGATAAATAAGGCCATTGCCTGGGTTGTGCTTATTGATGCAGCAAGGATGAGGAAAAACAAGGCTGCAGCACCACTGAAGACAATGGCGATCAGTCTGGGCGAAGAAACCATATGTAACCTCCGTTTGGCCTTTTTGATTATCTGGGAACCTCCACACCGTTTAAAATGAGCTGAATAACATCGTCCTGGGTTAAGCCTTCAATCTCTGCTTCAGGTTTGAGGATAATTCTGTGCCGCAAAACAGGAAAACAAACTCTTTTGATATCATCCGGAGTGACAAATGTTCGCCCGTTTAAAGCTGCCAGCGCTTTGCCACATCTGAGCAGTGCAAGGGAAGCCCGTGGACTTCCTCCCAAAAACAGGTTATGGTCATTTCGGGTTGCTCTGACAATGCTTAAAATATATTCCATCACTGATTCTTCCACCGTTATTTCGTCTGTTTTCCGGCTTAAAGCAATCAGGTCTTTTTGTTCCAGCACGGGGCGAAGCTCATTTAACACCGGAGCTTTTCCGTTTTGTAGACGCTCCAGCATTTGTTTTTCTTCACTTGCCTCAGGGTATGATACCAGCACTTTCATCATAAAGCGGTCCAATTGTGCTTCCGGCAGCGGATAAGTCCCCTCATGTTCAATGGGGTTTTCGGTGGCTACCACGATGAAAGGTTCTTCTAAAGCAATAGTTTCACCATCCAGCGTAACCTGTCTTTCTTCCATGGCTTCCAGCAGTGCAGCCTGGGTTTTAGGCGGTGTGCGGTTTATTTCATCAGCCAATAAGAAGTGGGTGAAAACCGGGCCTTTTTTTAACACAAACCGGCTGGTTTGGAAATTAAAGACGTTGTTGCCGATAACATCAGAAGGCATTAGATCCGGAGTGAACTGGATGCGTCTGAAACTGCAGTTTACCAATGAAGCCAGAGTATTTACAATGGTGGTTTTTCCTACGCCGGGAGGGCCTTCCAGCAGAACATGTCCCTGAGCAATAACGGCCACCAGAACGTCCTCCATAACGTTCCTTTGCCCCGAAATGATGTTGCCCATAGCAGAAAAAAGGTCTTCTGCCTGAGTATTAATCGCTTTGTCTTCCATTCATATTTCTCCTTTCAGGACGGCGCAATAGATTATTTTCCTGCCACATATCGATGTTGCGGGCCAGTGTAAAAAGTTCTTGTTCCGTTATGTCTGTTTTTGCCTTTAATGTTTCACACTGGGTCAGCAGTTCTTCCAGCTCAGCAACATTAACCCAAGGCCTTTTAGAAAAAATCTGCACCAGTTTGTGTGCGGGGATGTTGGCACCGGCACCTAGATATTTTGCCAGGTTGTCGAGAAAAGCTTGGTGAAAGCTCTCAAGTGCCAGTTTCTGTGCTTTACCCTGGCGATATATGTTAGCCAGAGACGTTATATATTCTCCTGCCTCCGGCAAATGATCTGCCGTCAGGGGAATCGGGCGTCCAAAGCGCTTACCCCAGAAGAAAAAGAGCAATGCGATGCCAAGCGCCAGCTGTGCGGCAGCAAATCGCAGAGGCCAGATAAATGCTGTTGTTGGTTCGTCAGTCCAGGAAAAACCATGCGCCAGTTCGTTAAACCAGACACCTTCCTGACCGTAATTGCGGACCACATTCAAAAACAAAATCAGATTATCTGCTTGACTGATAAATCTATTGGTCAGTAGGTATGATTGGGTTAAGATGATTATCTGTCCCTCACCGAGGGTTTTTTCAGCCAGGAAAATTCCTCGCTGATCGCCGTAGGCAAAACCCATTTTATCGTGCTGCACTAACCTTGTACCCCAGTTAAGCGTGAGGGTCTCAACGTCTTGCAGCAAATGGTGTTTTATGTCCTGTTCTGTGGAAATCCGGTGTGTCTCCGGTTCATGAAAAACCAGCTCTGTGTCTAACTCCAGCTGCTCATAAAGGGGTGACGCATGCTGTGCTGCAATAAATATTGTATTACCCTGACTCACCCACTCTGCCAAATCATGCCAATGGTTTACCAGCAGTGTATCTCCTGGCTCAATAAGAATCATTAAACCGGGATCAGAGGGGACTGCATCTAAAAGCTGAGCAGAGCTAATGCCCACCTCTTCCAGCAATAAATATATCGCTTTGGTTCCGTCGGCCATGGGACTGTATGAAGAATAAGGCTGATATGGTCCGGCTGTCCTGAAAATCAGCAAACTAATTACCAAAAGGGCAACGACAAACAAAACTATTATTTTCTTTTTAGTCATGGGAAGCCTCCCGGATAAGGGAAAAATAAAGGTCCCGTCCCTTTTGGAAATCTTCCATGTTACAGTGCTCTAATCCATACCATTTATAGTCAAACAGATTGACCATGGATTTAAAGCGTGCTTCCAACGTAGCTGCATTGCTTCTGATTTCAGCCAGATACTCATGGTTTGTCTTTGCCGGTCGGTAAGAGATCACTCGTCGGTTGTCCATTTCAAACAGGAGAGAAAGATACAGGTCGCGAAGCGCCAATCTAAAATGGCCGGCAGATGCTTTTTTCTCTGCTTCCTGCAGCAGGCTGGGCGGTGAAGGGCGTACAGTGGCAGCCTCGGTAACAGCGATACTTTCTACATTAGAGCTCATACCTTTCAAGAAAGGTGCTGTAAGCCGAACAAGCCAAAACGTCAGCAAAATACCTGCGACAACGATGGCAATAATCAAGACATCGTTTACGCGATCCAGGTTTATGTATGACAGGACACGTAACAGCAGATGGCTAAGATATTCACTGATGCTAATGCCCTCACGGGCATGTGCAAACTCTGCAGTGTTTAAGATTTTCTCCAGTAGCTGACGGGCATCGTCGTTATTAATTTGTGCATTGGCGACCAAGCTGAAGCTGTAAAGCTGTATCATGCTCCCCCCGTAGTTTCATTGGAAGTAGTAATTCCGTCAATTGCCATGTCCAGATCAAGATTTTCCTGACGCACCCGCAAATCATAATAGTAGAGCGTATATGCAATGGCCGTCAGCGGGGTGATCAAGATGTGGACGGGGATGTTTACCAAGGTATTTACAATTGCATATGTAGTGGGATTACCAACAAAAAAGAATCCTGACAGTAAACCAAACGGGATGGCAACGATGGAGGCAATAATGCCGGTTAAAATTCCAATTAGAATAAAAACGCCCAGAGAGCGCCACCAGTACCCTTTGATGAGGCGCCTGCTTCTCCTTATTCCCCCTAACGGCCCCTCATCTTCAATGATTATGGTGTGAAAATACATGGCAAAGCTGACTATTAGATAAATTCCCGGAATGATCAGTGCCAGAAATCCAAGAAAAACGGCAACGGCCACAAGCAGGCCCCCCACTAAGGCAGGTACGATTTTCCGTACGCCAAACTTAAAAGCGTCGTTGGCTTCAATATCCCCTCCCGCTATTTGTTCCGCTGATTTTTTTATCAGGCCGCCATAGGCGATGGCCTGCAAAATCCCCCCCACAATGGCAAAGATAATACTGCCGGCAAAAAAGCCGGAATTAATCATAACCCCAACTCCGTCTAAGGGGTCAATCGCTGCCACGGGAAATAAAAGCAGGGACAGGATGTTGAGCAGGGCGGCAGGGACAATCCCCAGGGCCACCAGGGTCCAATATGATTTGAAGTCATTTCTGTAGATTGAGAAAGTATGGTCTAAAATATCTCCCACGTTCATGCGTTTTATCATTTATGTACGCCTCCCGGTTGGAATATTATGTACATGTTGAAATTCAACATTTATTACCATAGTCCTTTACAACTGCATTTTTTCCTGATGACCATGTAGGTTTTCCCCGCCCTAAAGAAAGAGAGGATGAACTGGCCATCCTCTCAATCACTGCTATACAATTAACCTAAACGGTTGTTATTTTACTTTTAATTGGCAACCTCCAGGATAAGAATATGGTCCGCTGTATTAACCTGCGTACCGGATTTAATGGATTGTTTGACGATAGTTCCGCTTTCCCTGGAGGATTCCACATATTCATAGATAACTTTTAAGCCCTGTTCTTCCAGCTTTGTTATCTCTGCCCCCATTTCTTCCGATCGGAAATCCTTTTTAACGTAATCACCGACAATTACCCTGCCACCCTTACTGACGGTGAGGGTCACGGAAGAACCTGTGGGCACAGTGGAATTAGCATTGGAGTTAATTATCACAGTACCTTTTGGTGTCATGCCGTCATACACGTAATCTACCTTATATGAAACTTTTGCCTTTTTACTATTCATTTCTGTAAACATTTGTGCAACATCATTTTCATTATGACCGCTGAAGCTAGGTATATAAGGTGACCCCAAAGAATAATAGAGGATAATTGTGGATTCACCCTCATTTAGCAGGGTCCCCGGTTTTACCGATTGACTTATAAGCCGGCCCGCCGGGATTTTATCATCATAATGCTCAATTATTGAAGCTACTACATTAGCAGTCGAAGCTTTAACCGCCGCTTCTTCTTTGGAAAGGCCGGAGAAAGAAGGGGCGTAAATTGCCCTGCCCTGAGACAACGTTATAGTAAGCTCTTCATTTTTGGCAATTTTGCTTTCCGGTAAAATGCTTTGCTTAATGATTTGGTTTTCCGGTACTGTATCGGAATAATCATGTTCAATATTTAGCTTGATGCCTGTCTGGTTTGTCCACTCCAGGACTTCCGGTTCTGCTTTGCCTGAGAAATCTGGCACTTCAATATTTTGTTCAAACTCCTCCGGTCCCCTGGAAACAATTATGGTCATTCTGTCTTCGCGTTTATAGTTTTCTGCGGTAATATCCGGGTTTCGAAACTCTTTTTTAATAAACCTGTTTTGCGGTATCGTATCATCATATTCCCTGTTAATGATAACATTGTCCGCCCTGTTATCTGCAATCCATTGTTCAATTTCAAAGGCACTCATCTCGGAAAAATCAGGTAACGGGATACGCTCCTGGGGGTTAGTGCCTTTGGAAACAGTCATGGTTACTGAACCGCCTTTAAAGATTGTTTCCTGAACACTGGGTGTTTGAGAAATTACCACACCACGGTCGTAATCCATGTTGTACTCTTCTTCCAGTTCAATAAAAATATTATTTTGCAAGGCCCAGACATGTGCCTTTTCAGCATAATCACCTACGAAATCCGGCAACCTCACCAGCCTTGAATTATAAATAAACAAACCGATAATTAAACATCCTGTTACTATGCCGGAGATAATTAACAACCGCTTTTGGCGATTTCTTTTGTCACTGTTTGGATCTTTTTCATATATCTCTTCTCTGGCATTATCAGGAATAGCTGCTTTTGCACTGCTTTGTTGGTACTCCGTTTTGCCCTCACCTGCCCCTTGCTCAGGGTGCCTGTCCTCAACAATCCGCTTGCCGTTTTTATAGTTATCTTTACTAAAGCCGTTAAGAAAATCACTCATCTAAAATAAAATTTCCTTTCCTGAGAGTTAATACTACGTCAGCTTCTGCGGCAATCAGCGGTGAATGAGTAACTACGATTACACATTTGTTATGATCATGAGCCAATTTCTTAAAGATAGATATTATTTCCGTTTCGGTATCCTCATCCACATTGCCGGTGGGCTCATCGGCCAGAATCACTTCCACATTGGTGGCCAGTGCCCTGGCAATGGCAACACGCTGTTGTTCTCCACCGGACAGCTTTGTAACCAGCCGGTCTGCCTTGGTTTTGGTAATACCCAGATAATCCAGCAAATTATAGGCAATGTCTTGTTTGTCGTCGGGAATCTCATTCTCAGTGATTGTCATGGCAACCATCACATTTTCCACAGCAGTCATATAAGGGATAAGATTATAGCCCTGAAACACCATACCAATCAGATTCCTTCTGATTGTGTTCAAATCATACTTGTTAAAAGACTTACCTTCATACTCAATAGCTCCTTCCTGGACTGAATCCATGGCCGCAAGCAAGGAGAGGAAAGTAGTCTTTCCTGAACCCGACTGACCAAGAATTGTATAGAACTTTCCCTTTTCAAAGTCGAAGTTTATATCTTTTAACACATATCTACGGTAATCACCATCAGGATAGTAGTGACTTAAGTTTCGTACCGTCAAAATAGACATTTCATCCCCCCTACAGCATGATCTTCTTGGGATCAAATCTGAGAATGTAAATTGAAGCGATAAGCTGGGCCAAAACAATGGTAGTTGTAACAGCAGCGTAAAACGAGATAATTGAGACAGGTGTCAAAGCTACACGGTAGTTCTGCAAAACACTGTCATAATCTATGGTTGTCAGGTAGTTTCCCATACGTGACCCAAACATCATTACCTCATTGGGATCCACCTGGGGTGTACTTAGCAGCATATCGGAGATAAACGAAGCTACAAAGACACCACTAATTAAGGCAAGAGTTGCTCCTACCAAGCCCACCGCCACACTTTCCACCACCATCTGTGATGTTATCCTGGACCGTTTCTCGCCTAAAGCCAGATAAATACCTATCTCTTTTTGTCGGTCACGCATAAAAGCAAACAGCACCAGCGCAAGGACAACCACGGCAGAGCCCAAGGTAATATAAAAAGCGTAGGTTAAGATGCCTTTCATTGATTCCAGAGGTTGGGCAACATTTTTAAAACTGTCTTCCTGAGTTGCAAAGCGATAAAAATCATTGTCAAGTGCTGACGCAGCAGCCCCCACAAACCGGTCTACTTCTTCCGACGAGTTTAGGATATAGGTAAATTGCACCCCGCTTAAAGGGTTGTATTCATAAAGTGAGTCCATCCTTTGCCCCGACCGTTCTTCTATGATTGGACGCATGGTCTCCATCATTTCCTGATTATGGGCAGCCACAAAATTATTGCTGGTGATAAGTCTGTTATTACGCATTGTCGCTTCCCAATCATCCCGCATCATATCCCCTTGATTGCCTGTCTGGGGCAGTTCTGTATACTCAATGAGACCCACTAACTGAAAGTCCGTTGACATTGTCTCTATGACAACCTCTTCGCCGCTTTCTGTATAATCCACTACCAGGTTATCAATTGATATGGTTTCCCCCACCACGTAATCATTTGCTTTCGCCAGTTGCTGAGTCATAATTAAAACGGGGCTTCCCTTATCTATTTCTTCCTGAGTAAAAGTCCGACCTTCAGCTATCTTGGCATCGCCGATTTCCAATAATGTAAAGTTAGGGTTTGCTACTCCCATCACTTCAAAGTAGGGGGTGTCACCCCCGAAAAACATGTAATCATCATTTTCTCCGCTATAAGGCTCCAGTGATTTAGTGCTAAAGCTTGCCATGGAGGAATAATCAAAGGATTTTATATATGTACCGCTTGCCGCCTCGATTCGTTCCAAATCATCAAAGGTGATAAAGTCTATTTCAATACCCCCGGGGTCACTTTGGCTCTCAAATATCTCCCTTAACCTTTCATGATTTATATCCAAAGACACAACCGGTGGCAATTCCCTCAGTATTGCATCTTTGGTACCGTCCACAGACTGCACAATCAACAATGATGAAAGCATGATATTACCCAGAATAAGAACAATTAAAGCAAAAATCAGGGATTTCAGCTTTCTTCTTGTGATACTTGTAAGTGCACGTTTAAAAAAATTCAATCATCTCGCCCCCCGGCTCAACAGCTTAATGGAAATTTATGTTTATATCTTTTCTTCATAATTCAATTTATTGTTAATTATTCCTTCCTATGACATAAACAATGGTGATTAAGCTTCCTTAATATCTCATACTAATTTAGCAGCTTCGCAAACTGCGATTTCCTCAGTAAAAAAAAGCAGGCCCTGAGGCCTGCTAACAGAACTAACCAGAATATTTGAACGCCTGTTATCATTTGGTCATTAGCCAATGCACATCTCTATGGGGAACAAACCCCAGTTTTGCCGTCAGGTTTAGGGATTTTACATTCCATCCTTCTATCTGGCCAAATGGTATTTTTCCTGCGCTGCGTATTTTCCCAATTAATCCGATCATTACCTCTGTGGCGTAGCCTCTGTTGCGGTATTGGGGCAGTACATGCAGAAGGCCCATGGCTCCGTCATCATGGGTGGCAGCCCAGGCCACTAACCTGCCCTGTTCATAGATGCCGGCGCTTTCGCCCTGTGTTATTCTTTCTTCAATATATTTAACTGACGTTATGTCCTTATAGGGTAAGTGCTGATAGATGTAGGGAGCATCCTCCGGGGAAAGAGCGACGGCAGAAGATTCTGCGGAAAGCTCCACATCTTCCCGAAGCAAAAACTGGGTAGTGGACATCTTCCAGGCAACCTTCCTGTGCTCTGTAAATAACGGCAGCATCCAGCTTTCCAGGCAAGCAAAGTTTTTATCTGTACTGCTGATTTGCTCCGTTAGCGATGTTAGTTCTGCCATATCTGAGCTGCTGAAATAAAGCCAGTTATTATCACTGCAGCCACGCACCGCCACCGATTCCCCGGCTTTTAAAATACCGGCGATACGGTAGTTTTCCATGAAATTAATAATATTAAGGTTTTTAACCGGTTCGTCTTTTAGACATTTTAATGTTTCTCTATATGCAGGCTCAGTTATATGCCACATTCATCACCACTCCATTCTTTCATAATTCTACTATAGCCTTGTTTTCAGAACAACAAAAAAATTAACCCCTGGTCTATTTTAAGACCAAGGGCCGGCAAGGTTATAGAAATGACAGTTTTAACTTTTCCATAAACCATGGATGTTGCAGTACTCCCTCACCGTCACGTCTTTGGCATCAGTCACAAAGTATGCTTCCGGCGCATCTCCGGGCTTAAGCCATTTACGCAACAGTGTTCCGTCTGCGATAACCTCAATCCATTCAATATAATGCTCACTTTCCATTGGGTGGGGAACGCTACCGATTGTCACTTTATAGCCGTCTTCTGTTTTTTCCACTACCGGTACATGCTTTTCCTTGGAAGCATCCACGGTATTTTCGTGCATGAGCTCCATGGGTTCGTTGCAGCAAACCAATTCACCCTCTGCGGCATGCACCACTTCAGTAATATTCCCGCAGACATTACATTTAAAAACCTGCATTAATTCCGTCATTAAAATCACCTCCGCTAATAATTATATTCTAATACTCATAGCAGAGCGATAAATTAACAAATCCTTAGAAGTCAGATAGGGTAGCAGCGCACCAGTTAACAAGAGTGCTCTGTTAAACCTTTTGGGGTCTCCGCATCCGCCCGAAGAGTATAAGACCGGCACTAATCAATATATAAATGGGCGTAAAGTTAAAAAAGATATCGCGATAAGCATCGGGATGTAATTCAATAAAGAAACCGCTTATCCACATCAGTAATAAAATAACGCCCATGGTCACCCCATAATGAAAAGCATAAATGGCCGGTAGAGACCATTTGGGAAACAGGTTAAAAATCAGGATGCTGCCGATACCAATGGCAGTAACCACAAAACGCATTAATAGGTGCGCATGGGTATCTGTGGTTCTGCCTGCCAGCATGGCAAACCCGGAACTGGTAATGGTAAGCAGGGTATAAACAACACATATCAGGATTAAGGCGCTCTTTACATCTAGTTTTACTCTCATCAAAACAATCCCTTCGGTTTAGTTATATTTATAATAACATTATAATAAGGCATTCTGAACAGAAATGAAACAACTTCTGAACAAAAGCCATCCGCTAGTGCTAATTGTCGTTCTTCCCTTGAAATCAGGTTAAGTTTCTGCAAAAAAACAAGCACCGCCAACCCCAGGTGGATATGCAGCAGTAACACAGCAAAAACACACCACATATGATATAGCGTATTTGCTTTCAACTTATAGCTACAATAATGAGGAGAGATATGGAGAATCTTAGAAAACCTGTAGTTGCAGTGTATGTTAGCAATAAGGTTTTTAATAATTTAGTTAAGCAGCAAGATAAGAAGTATTTAGCAATAAGGGAACTGGCTAAAGCCAACGAAATAGCACAAACAACACTATACTTTTTTTCTTATGGCGGTGTGGATTTTGAAAACTACCTAATCACCGGCATTTTTCATGATGGTACAAATTGGGTTTTGAGAAAGTTCCCATTTCCTGATGTGTTTATGGATCGCTTTAATATGACTACGCGGGTCCGAAAAAAACATTTAAATTATGTGAGAAAAAAGTTTGATGCACTGGGCATCAAAAAAATCAATCCCCGCCATGACTTTGATAAGTGGGAACTATATGAGTTACTAACTACGGAACCTCTATTGCGTCGGCACCTGCCGTATACCAGGCGCTATCTCAATAAATTCGACCTGAAAGAAATGCTGCTGGCAAGCAATAAAGTCTATATCAAAGCACGTAGTGGATATGGCGGCAGGGATATAATGTCGGTCAGAAAGCTCCCCGACGGAAAATATGAATACAATTTTTATCGCAACCAGGTAGTTACAAAAACGATACAAAGCTTGGACGCCGTAGGTAAAAAAATAGAATCGTTTTTCTTAAACAAGGATTTGATTATCCAAGAGGCCATCGATTTATTATGTATAGATGAAAGCTTGATTGATTTGCGTGGAGAGGTCCAAAGAAACGGCTGCGGGGATCTGGAACTTACGGCCATTCCCTTCAGGGTTGGCAGAAAGGGAGCGCCGGTAACAACAAGGGGCACCAGCTATCCTTTTGAGCAATTCTGCAGAGAAACCCTCAACCTTGAAGCAGGAAGTGTTGCTGTCTTTAAAAAGCAGGTCGAACAGTTTTTAAAAGCCGTTTACAAATGCGTGGAGGACCGTTACGGCACATTTGGTGAGCTGGGTATCGACCTTGGCCTCGATACCCGCGGCAAATTATGGTTCATAGAGTGCAACGCTAAATCAGGCAAAGTGTCTTTATCCAATGCCGCTGACAAAGACACAATTATTAAGGCTTTTCTCAACCCATTGCAATACGCAAAATATATTTATTTGACAGATACAGCAAAAAGAAACTGAAACTCAGTTTCTTTTTGCTGTACAGGGCTAACAACCCCTTCACAACTGTGTTATGATTTAGATAGTGAATGTTTTAACAGGGACAAAAGGTTATCCTGAGGAGGTAACAATAACATGGCTAATCTGCAGTTTTCCGGACTGGTCTTTGGAATTCCCAAAGAAATAATGAGTGGCGAAAGACGTGTCTCAGCAAATCCGGACACCATTGAACAGTTTATCGCCGGTGGGGCAAAAGTGTTAGTAGAACAAGGTGCAGGTGAGGGCTCTTTTATCAGGGATGAGGAGTATGTAAAAGTTGGTGCAGAAATCTGCAGGGAGCCAATGCAGGTTTTTGGAAATGCAGATATTATCCTCAAAGTTAAAGAACCGGCCTTTAATGAAATACAAAAAATGCACGAGGCAGACATGATGCATGCCGGTCAAGCCTTAGTGACATTCTTACACCCTGCTGCCCCGGCGAATCATAACCTGGTTAAGACACTGGCGGAAAAAGGCATTTTAAGTTTAACGCTGGACAGTATCCCGAGAATCTCACGGGCTCAGGAAATGGACGCGCTTACGTCTATGAGTACTGTGGCAGGGTACAAAAGTGTTTTATTTGCCGCCAACACGCTGACAAAATTCGTCCCCATGACCGGCACTGCTGTAGGAATGATAAAACCTGCCACCGCATTGATCATCGGCGCAGGCGTGGCAGGACTGCAGGCAGCAGCTACCGCTAAACGGCTGGGAGCAGTTGTGTATGCCACAGATATTCGCCCTGATGCCCTGGAGCATGCCAAAAGCCTGGGGGTAAAAGTAATAGAAACGGGGATTCCCCATGAACTTACCACAGGCCAGGGGGGCTATGCCAAAAACCTGCCCGAGGAATGGCTGCTTAAAGAGCGGGCTATTATCCGGGAGACGGTGGTAAACGCCGATATAGTTATAGGCTCCGCCTTGGTGCCCGGTAAAGTTGCCCCCATCTTAATTACTGAAGAGATGGTAAAACAAATGAAGCCCGGCTCTGTAATTATTGACATCTCCATCGATCAGGGAGGAAACTGTGACTTAACTGTGGGTGGAGAAATAGTGAGGCGCTATGATGTAACCATCGACGGCACAAAAAATATCCCCGGCATGGTTCCCACCACATCAACCTGGATGTTTGCCAGGAATATCTATAATTTCGTATCCAATCTGCTCAAGGACGGCAAACTGCAGATAAATTTAGAGGATGAGATTATTTCTTCATCCATTGTTACAAAAGATGGGGAAATACTTCATGCCGGAGCAAGGGAAGCTATGGGCCTTGATTAAGAAAGGAGCTAAGTTATGAATTTCTTATCTTTACTACTTATCTTTATTGTGGCGGCACTGCTTGGTTATAAAGTAATCAGCAGTGTGCCGCAACTGCTGCATACACCTTTAATGTCCGGCACCAATGCTATTTCCGGAGTAACAATTCTCGGCTCACTGGTCTCAACGGCATTTGCGCTCTCACTTGGCAGCAAGGTTTTTGGGTTCATAGCCATTGCCCTGGCCACCATTAATCTTGTTGGCGGCTTTGTTGTGACAGACAGGATGCTAAAAATGTTTAGGAATAGTTGAGGTAGATGCCATGAGTGGAACATATCTTGTTTCTGTTGGTCTGTCCGCCCTAATCCTGCTGGGAATCAGGTTAATGGGTTCTCCCAAAACAGCCAGACAGGGAAACCGTCTGGCTGCAGCCAGTCTGTTAATGGCAATATTCTTTGTTCTTTATAGTAACCAAATTCTTAGCTCTCTTTTGCTATGGGCGGCAATTGCCACCGGCGGATCAATTGGGTACCTGTTGGCAATAAGAGTTTCTATGATTAAAATGCCGCAAATGGTGGCTTTGCTAAACGGCTGTGGTGGCGGAGCATCGGCCCTTGTGGCACTAATTGAAATTATTGAACGGTCCGGTCAAATGGATATTTTTACACGAACTTCCAGCCAACTGGCATTTCTGGTGGGCGGTATAACGCTCAGCGGCAGCCTTATTGCGGCAGCCAAATTAGACCTGCGTCTCCCACAAAAACCCGTTGTAATACCGCAGGCAAAATTTATTTCACTGATACTGCTTTTAACCGCAGGGGTTTTGGCCTTTGTAGCCGCCACAAACCTTGTCCCGGAAACAGTGGTACTGACGTCGTCGTTGGTAATAACCCTGTCTTTGGTTTTAGGCATCCTCTTTGCCATCAGAGTTGGCGGTGCCGATATGCCCGTGACCATTTCCCTGTTAAATGCCTGTTCCGGCCTGGCAGCAGCTATTAGCGGTTTTACAATTTCTGAGCCACTGCTGGTGGCTGTGGGGGCAATCATCGGAGCTTCCGGGCTGATTCTCACAAAGATCATGTGCTCTGCCATGAACCGCTCTCTTATCAGTATTCTGCAGGGAAACACAATTGTCTGTACCGATTCACAAACCATAACTCCCACTGTGGAGCACAGAAGCACACCGGGCCAGGGACAATCACCGGCTGAACTTATCAGGAATGCCAACAGCGTAATTATTGTTCCGGGCTACGGCATGGCTGTGGCTCAGGCCCAGATGCAGGTAAAAAAGATCGCAGACTTATTGGAAGAAAAAGGCGTGGACGTAAAGTTTGCCATTCACCCGGTGGCGGGGCGTATGCCGGGACACATGAATGTTCTTTTGGCCGAAGCCGATGTGCCCTACGAAAAGCTTTATGAAATGAAGGAGATAAACCCCTGCTTTAAAGACACCGATGTGGTGCTGGTAGTGGGCGCCTCCGATGTAATTAACCCCGCTGCCAACACCGCAGAAGGCACACCAATCTATGGTATGCCGGTTCTAAACGTTGCCGAAGCCGGTCATGTAATTATCTGCAATCTGGACACAAAACCTGGGTACTCCGGCGTGGAAAACACCCTCTACTCCATGTCCCATGTCTCCCTCCTCCCCGGCAATGCCGCCGCTACCCTGGCTAAGCTGGCCTCAGAGATAAGTGATCCTTCCTGTTTAGAAAACGGCATTACAAATGCTCAGGTACAAACTTCTGCCGGCGTTCTAAAAGAAGCCCGATCCGTTATCATTGTCCCCGGCTATGGTATGGCTGTGGCCCAAGCCCAGATGCATGTAAAGAAAGTTATGGATTTGTTGGAACAAAGAGGCGTGGACATAAAGTTTGCCATTCACCCGGTGGCCGGACGTATGCCGGGACACATGAATGTTCTTTTGGCCGAAGCCGATGTACCCTACGAAAAGCTTTATGAACTGAAAGAAATAAACCCCGGCTTTAAGGATACCGATGCGGTGCTGGTGGTGGGTGCCTCCGATGTAATTAACCCCGCCGCCAACACCGCAGAAGGCACACCAATCTATGGCATGCCGGTTCTAAACGTGGACCAAGCCCAGCAGGTAATTATCTGCAACCTGGACACAAAACCCGGCTACTCCGGCGTGGAAAATACGCTCTACACCATGCCCCATGTTTCCATCCTCCTTGGCAACGCCTCCACCACCCTTGAAAACCTTATCAATGCCCTGCAGGGGGGCAGATCCGACATTCCCACATAACTTTTTCACTTGCCGGGATAAAAAAAATAGCAGAGTCACTTAGACTCTGCTATTTTTTCTGCCAGTTCATTGAGATAGACCCAGCGCTCCATCTTTTGGGCCAGCTCTTTTTCAAGTTCTTCTTTTTGCTGCAGCAATTCGTTTAGCTTGGTATAATTGCTGGCTTCCCGCTGTATATCCTCTTCCAGTTTTTGAAGTTGTTCTTCCAGACCCACAATAACATCATCTATCTCTTCAAATTCCAGTTTTTCTTTATAGGAAAATTTGAGTTTCCTGGGGGAGGTTTTCGCTGGAGACACATGAGCCTTCCCGTTTTCCTTGCGTTGGCTCTTTGCCGGCTTATCCTGCCTGGCCTGTGCTGTGGAGTACTCCAGATAATCGGTGTAATTGCCCACATACTGCTTTATTTTTCCGTCTCCCTGAAACTCAAAAATCTGGTCCACAACTTTATCCAGGAAATAGCGGTCATGGGAGACAACCACCACTGCCCCGTTAAAGTTTTCCAGATAATCCTCCAGAATAACCAGTGTTTCAATATCAAGATTATTGGAGGGCTCGTCCAAAAGTAAAATGTTAGGGGCATCCATCAGCACCCTCAGCAAAAACAATCGCCTCTTCTCCCCGCCGGAAAGCTTTTCGATACGATTCCACTGCAACTCTCCGGGAAAAAGAAACTTTTCCAGCATCTGCGCTGCTGTGAGAGTGCCCTCCGGAGTCTTAATGTTTTCGGCGATGCCGCGGATGTAATCGATAACCCTTAAAGAAGTATCCATTTCCTCGCATTCCTGCGAAAAATAACCTATTTTTACCGTATCTCCAATTACTACCTCACCCTGGTCAGGGGTAATCTCACCGGCAATAATCTTCAGTAGCGTGGACTTACCGCACCCATTTTTGCCGATGATACCTATTCTGGCATCCCGCAGGATAATATGGTCAAAATCCCGGATCAATTGTTTATCACCGAAGCTTTTGGAAATATTGTTGATTTCCACCGTCTTTTTACCAAGGCGTGTGCTCATTGAACTAAGGTTTAGTTTATCAGCGGCCTGAGGCTTTTCCCTGTCAGCTAACTTTTCAAACCTCTCTATTCGTTCTTTACTCTTAGTACCACGGCCCCGGGGACCCTGCCTGATCCAGGCCAGCTCTTTTTTGTAGAGGCTTTGCTTCTTCCGTTCGGTACTGAGTTCCATTTCCTCCCGCTGGGCTTTTTGCTCCAGATATTGTGAATAGTTTGCCTGGTAATTGTAGAGATTTCCCTTGCTGATTTCCACAATCCTGTTAGTCACCCTGTCAAGAAAATAACGGTCATGGGTAACCATTAAGATAGCGCCTGTATACTTTTGCAGATAATTTTCCAGCCATAAGACCATGTCATTATCCAAGTGGTTGGTGGGCTCATCGAGAATAAGGATTTCGCTGGGGTTAATCAAAGCACTGGCCATGGCCACCTTTTTCTTTTCTCCTCCCGACAGCCTGCTTACATCGGCGGAAAAATCCACAAGGCCCAGCCTGGTTAAAATGGCTTTAGCTTCATATTCTTTTAGTTCTTTGGCCTCAGCGGTAGCCCCTTCAAAAACCTGCTCCAAAACTGTGAGTGTTTCGTCGTAGTGGGGGTTTTGGGGTAAATAACCTATCTTCACTTCGGCAGATTTGCTAATGCTTCCACTGTCTGCCGTCTCAAGTTCTGCAATAATCTTCAAAAGAGTGGATTTGCCGGTACCGTTGATACCGATCACACCCACTTTATCTCCTTTATTTATTGATAAGCTTACCTCGTCAAGGAGCTTTCTTTCGGTATAGCTTTTACTGATTTTTTCTGCTGTTAATAAAATCAAAGACCTGCACCTCGCAGAGTTTTTATGACTTATTTTACATTATAACATTTATTTGAGAAACTGGCTCTTTTAAAACAAACAGCCAAGCCCTAAGGCTTGACTGTTAGCCATCAATAACTCTCCCCCGAAACCTGTTTGTCACAAGATCATGCAAATAGTTAGCGCCTTTGGAGCAAATAACACCGGTAAACATATAGCCGGTGTAGTACGGCATGGGTAATCCATATTCTTTAAACAAATCGGTTTCTGCTCCCTTAGTTCCCGCTGCCACTGTTATAAACACTGCTATGATAATAACCGCCAGTCTGTCCACATGGTCCGGTACATTCCAAGGCAAGACTCCCTTTAGGCATTCCCACACTGATCCGGCAAGCACTGCGATGATAAGAAAAAGTCCAATGGATTCCATTCATATACCCCCCCGGTTATTATTATGCATAACCAGGAAAAATAGTTCCCTATTGGTATTGTTTACCACTTATTTTCTGTAGGAATTCACTGCTTTTTGCAGAAATGTTATGAGGGTAGTTTTCTGCCGCTATTTTTTATTGCCATTATTACGTATAACAAATGGGAGCCTATATTATGAACAAAAAACCAGCCTACAGCGTTATTCTTTTAGTAGTATCGCTGATTTATCTTTTAATAAACCCAGTTGCCACCTGGGCAGAAACAACCGCTTTCCCTGAGCTGAATTCTCAAGCTGCTGTTTTAATTGATGCCCAAACAGGACAGGTTCTGTTTGAGAAAAACATGCATCAGGTCCTCTACCCCGCTTCCATTACCAAAATAATGACCGGAATAATCGCCCTGGAAGAAGGCAACCTGGACGACACCATCACCATGAGTCGTGAAGCGGTTTTTTCCATTGGTAGAAACACTTCTCATGTCGCCCTTGACGTGGATGAAGAGCTGACGCTGGAACAGGCACTATATGCCCTGGCAATCGAATCGGGTAATGATGCGGCAAATGGTATTGCCGAGCACATTTCCGGAGATGTTGAAAGCTTTGCCCAACTGATGAATAAAAGGGCAGCAGAATACGGCGCTAAGAACACAAATTTCACCAACGCACATGGGCTGCCGGACTCAGACCACTATACCACCGCTTATGACATGGCGCTAATTTTGAAACAAGCGGTGAAGAACCCTGCCTTCAGGGAGATTTTTAGTGCAAGAAATTATGAAATGCCCCCCACCAATAAACAACCGGAAAGCAGGCACTTTAGAAACAGAAATTCCCTGTTATCCGGCCGATATGAGGATGCCGAAATTCTGGCCAGCAAAACGGGATGGACCACTTTAGCCGGCCATACCCTGGTTACAGCAGCCAGACAGGAAAACAGGGAGCTTATTGCAGTAGTATTAAATAGCCAGGATCGAAGGAGCAGATATGACGACACAATAAAGCTCTTAGACTATGGTTTCAACCAATTCTCTGAAGTATCTTTTAGTATGGAGGAGCTAACGGCATTAATTATGCCAAGCGTCTCTTTTGAAGAAGCGGAAATCTTAAATATCGAAGCTGATCAAAAAATGGACAGGCTCTTACACAAAAGCCTGTCTGTTGACGACATAATTATTAGCCATCAAATTAAGGATAACCATGACAATGAACTTGTGGAGGTGGGCTATTCCCTGAATTTGCGGGAAACCGGCAACCCCATCCATGAAAGCTTAGGTGAGATTACCCTGGCTTTCCAACTGGAAGAAGAGGAAGAATATATTGTAGCTGCCGAAAATACCACCAACTATTTTTTAGTGGGAGCTATTTTCCCCGCTGCCTTTTTGCCCCTGACCATAATCCAAAGATGGAGAAAAAGAAGATTAAAACATCAGCAATTTGTAAACAGGTTCAGATACTAAAAAGCAACCCCGACCAAGTTTGGTCGGGGTTTTACTTTGCCTGTTAATAGTTTGCAACAGCAGCTGATAAGCTTAAGCGATGGCTCCGGCCAATGGGCAGGCGGAACCGCTCGCCCTGCCAGTACAGATCTATTTGTTCTGTAAGAAGGTTATTGTGCGGATCTGTAAATTGTACATCCACCAGAGAAGACTGAATAAGCGGTTTGCCGTCGGCACTCTGTAAACTCATATGCGGCAGTTCATGGCCGGGAGTTTCCACATAAAACACCGCGTTGTTATTCAGTGGAGCAGCACTTGGCGGAGATGTACTCTGATAATCACCAAAGGTATCGGCACTTCTGATATAGCCTGTAATTTGCGTTGTGTCTTCAAAAAGGTAGCTAAACTGCTGATAACGGGACATCAGAATCTGCATGGCCCAGGCACTGGACATTCCAAACTGAAAGGCGGCAGGGTCTCCCGGACCCCGCGAACTCCAGCCCCTCTCTCCGGTCAGGGCGTTATAAGTTTCAAAAATTCCACCTGCTCCGGATAAGGTTTTCAGGATACGGCTTCGCAGCTTTTCGGCTTCTTTTGTATATCCGTAACGGAAAAGAACCTCAAGGGCGGAATACGTGTTAATTAACCAGATCTGCCCCCTCCAGTAATAACCGTCTTCTTCATGATTGTAGCTGGGAGAGGAAAAAGAAACGCTGGGAATACCGTGCTTTCCCCAAAACTTCTCTTCATCAAGCAAATGGTTTTCAATAACTGATTTAATGCGGCCCAGATTATTGGTTGCTCCGACAAAAGCGGGCCACCAGGCAACCGGTGTCAGCTCCCTGAGAAACCTCCCGTCGGGATGTCTATCCAGCCAGGCCTGCTCCTCTTCACACCATAAGTCGCGGTCAATTTTCTCTGCCAGTTCCACGCCGCGGGAATACAACTGACTTGCCCAACTTGCCTGGCCTGCTACCTGGCTGATATAAGCGGAATTCATATACGACTGGAAAAGCCAGCAGTTAAGATCAACTGCCCGGATATTGCAGGGAAGCAGTCCGGCAATAAAGCTGGGCAAGAAACGGCGGGGATAAAAACGGGGGCTATCGTCTAACCCCGACTCCATGCCGTTAAGATAATAAAACAAGCCTGTGGAGTGCTGCCTGTTATTTTCCCACCAATTCAGATTGGACTTTAACAAAGGCATTATTTTTCTCAGAAACAGCCCGGACTGCTTTTCATTCTGCATGCGCTGTGCAACGGTCACCGCAGACCAGGATTGCAAGGGAGACTGAGAATAAAAACTTAAGACACCGCACAACGAATCTGAGAGCTTACTGGGCACCTGCCCCCTGAGGCTCTCTTTCTTGTGCAAACTATTTGCTTCCAGCTGATTAAGCAGGCTGTGAGAGGCCTTAAAAGGGCTCCATTCGCTGATGCCTATGGCCTGCTGCGGTGTGTCCCAGCCCCAGATAAAGGGGAAATACACTTTGCAGGGCAGTGATGCCCAACGGCTCAAACCATTGCGGGAAGCATAAAGGTTATTGTTTAGAGCCCAGGCCGAAAGCCCAAAAACTTCTTTTTCCCCTTCCACAGCGGTATGTGGGGAAGGGAGTCGCTTTTCAAAACGATCCCAGCGCCGCTTAGCTTTTTGGGTTAAAAGAGTCAACTTTTCCCGGGCTTGATGGGCCTTCTCCACCGCCTTTTGTTGACAGTCTGCAGAAAAGGATACGATTACCGACCAGGTAAGCTCTTCGCCGGGTAACAGTTTTACCCCTTGCCCTGTCAGCGTACATTTATTTTTGCTCTCACCATCAGAAGGCAGAAAAAAGGTATGGAGAACCTGCCCGGGCAAACGAGTTCGGGTTGTAAGCAGCATGCCTTCCTCCTGCGGCCGGCAGCGACGCCCACCGGACAGGCGGGGATAAGGGTTTTCTTTATTTTTGCCGCGGGGAGCAAGAAGGTGAAACTCCGGCTGTACCGTGCCCTCATTGCTGCCTGACTGAATTCTTAACTGCAGCACGGCTAGATTGGTTTTTAAGAAAAACATTTTGGACAACAGCTTCCAGCCCCGGTCCTCAGCTTCTTCTTCAATGGAGTAGGGGTTAAAGTGGATATTTCTTTGTGCCGCAGGAGAAAAATAGGTCTTCCCGTTTTCTGCCTTTAAAGAAACGGCAAATTCCTGCAAACGACCGGCGGCACAGGAAGTAATGGTGGTAAACATGGCACTGTAGGCAGCTTTGTTCTCCTCAATTATCGCTTTATAACCACAATGGCTTCCCAACTCACTTAAAGGCGAGCCATTGGTTCTTCCGGCAATATAATGAGGAGCGCCTGAAAAAACAGCTTGGGGAGTCTCCTGATTTAAGGGCTTTTTTAATCTTTTAAAATAGAAATACCTAAACGTTACAAAGAAAAAAATCAATAAAAAAAAGCGGTCCATTTCTCCTGGCTCCTCTCTGGAAATATAAGACAAAGAAACTAAAATAAGTATTCAAAACTTTAACCTTATTTCAACTGGACCTTTTCCTGTACCCCTGCCTTAAGCTTTTTTGCCAGGCTTCTGAAATCCTCAATGCTCTTAATTTCCGTTTCCGTCGCCAATAATTGTTCGTACATCTTTATTAAAGCCTGCTGCTGTTCGAAGACTTCGATACTCATCACAACCATATCTCCAACACCATTCTTTGTAATAAAAACAGGCTCACATTCACTACGACAGTACGCAGAAATTTCATTTGCACTGTTTCTCAAATCGGAAATCGGTCTAATCTTAGGCATAAGGACTCCCCTTTATCAAAATACGTCTCATTATTTGTACATTAAATATAGCATTATATTGATATTTTCGCAATAGTAACTTTTATTGGTAAAAAAAATCTTGGGGTCAGGTTTAATGTTTTTAATCATTTGAAAATTTTCTAATATTTACGTAGTTTCCGGGCAAACCCTGTCCCTGCTTTGCATAGAATTTTACAGACAAACTATACCAGTATCTTCACAGGCCCGGGCTTGTCCTAACTCTATGGGCCTTGTAGATTAAAAAAGGAGGAAGACGACATGGGCAGTAAAGTGACTGAGATCCGCTGGCATGCCCGGGGAGGGCAGGGGGCAGTTACCGCCGCCAAAATGCTGGCGGAAATGGCTCTGAGCAAAGACCTGTACTTTCAGGCATTCCCTGAGTACGGCCCGGAACGGATGGGAGCACCAATTCAGTGCTTTAATCGCTTAAGTAAGGAGCCTATCCATATGTATTGCGGTGTGGCGTCACCGGAAATTGTCATTGTTGTGGATCCATCTCTGTGCGATGTGGTTGATTTTACTGCAGGACTGCCAAAGGGCAGCCAAATTGCCATTAACACCGGGGAATGCCCGGCAACGGTGACAGAAAAGTATAATTTACATGATTATAAAGTGTCTACCGTGGATGCCACCCGTATCTCCATGGATGCGTTGGGCAGGGCCATGCCCAATGTTCCCATGCTTGGGGCACTGCTGAAGTTGACCGGGCTGCTGTCGGAAAAAGAAGCTCTCTCTTTTATTGAGGACTCTTTTGGGCATAAGTTTTCGGCTAAAGTGGTCAAAGGCAACGTGACTGCTTTGCAGAAGGCCTTTGAGGAGGTGCAAACAGTTGAGTAAGAACTGGGATTATTCCAAAATACGGCAATGGACCTGGCGGGAGCATCCGCTGGGGGCTGTAATACCTGAGGCCGCTACAGCAGACCATTATGAAACCGGTGGCTGGCGCTCTCTCAGGCCGGTTTTGGACAGGGAAAAATGCATTGACTGCTTTTTCTGCTTTATTTACTGCCCTGACAGTTCAGTGATGGTGCAGGAAGATAAAATGACGGGCTTTAAGCTGCAGCACTGTAAAGGTTGTGGTATCTGCGCACATGAGTGCCCCAAAGAGGCAATAACAATGATCAATGAAGCAGAGGCCAAAGGGCTGGAAACATGCGCGGCGGATAATAAGGATGGCGCTTAGCCGCTGAAGGGAGGATGAATGAAATGGCAAAAACTGTAGCCATGGTGGGAACTGACGCAGTGGCTGAGGCCATGCGCCAGATTAACCCCGATGTGGTGCCGGCGTATCCCATTACACCGCAGACAGCAGTGGTGGAAAAATACGCTCAGATGGTTGCCGACGGTATTGTTGATTCAGAAATGATTAACGCAGAAAGCGAACATAGTGCCATGAGTGCCGCCATCGGTGCTGCCGCAGGAGGTGCCCGTGTAATGACGGCCACATCTTCTCAGGGGCTGGCGCTAATGTGGGAAATGCTCTACATTGCCTCTGGAATGCGGCTTCCTGTGGTAATGGCCAATGTAAACCGTTCCTTATCTGCGCCCATTAATATTCACTGCGACCATAGCGATAGCATGGGGGCCCGGGATTCCGGCTGGATTCAGCTGTTTTCGGAGAATGCGCAGGAAACATACGATAACGTTCTGCAGGCAATTCGCATTGCGGAGCATCCCGATGTCCTCACTCCGGTAATGGTGCTGTTGGACGGCTTTATTATCAGTCATTCCATAGACCGCTTTGACCTGATTGATGATGATGTGGCTAAAGCCTTTGTAGGCCAGTATACACCGCGAAATTCACTGCTCGATGCGGCTAATCCGTCCTGCTGGGGTGCCTTTGACGGATTGGGCGGTTATTTCTTTGAGTTTAAACGTGCCCAGGCGGAAGGAATGTTAAAAGCTCCCGCGGTTATCCGGGAAGTTGGCAAAGAGTACGCTGAAATTTCGGGACGCCGGTATGATTACTTTGCGTCCTACAGAATGGAAGATGCTGAATTCGTCATTGTAGCAGCTGGTTCAGCCGCCGGCACAATCCGTACCGCAGTGGACATATTCCGCGAAAAAGGTTTACGTGTGGGCCTTTTGAAACTGCGGATGTTCAGGCCTTTCCCCCAGCAGGAATTGGTGGAGGCTCTCTCCCATGCCAAGGCTGTGGCGGTTTTTGACCGCTCGGATACCTTTGCCGGAGACCTGGGTGGACCTATCTTTGTTGAAACACGCTCAGCATTCTATGAAGCAGAAAAACGCCCGCAGTTGATGAACTTTATCTACGGGTTGGGCGGCCGTGATTTACCTATGAGTTTGGTCAATCAGGCTATTGAAATGTTCAAAGACGCTGGCTCAGCGGAGCAGAAAAAGCGTATCGTCTATCTGGGATTACGGGATTAGGAGGGTTATCCAGTGGCCATAAAATTAAAAGAACTGGTCCGGCAAAAAGAATTGCTAACCGGCGGCCATCGCCTCTGTGCAGGATGCGGTGCCTCCGTCGCAGTGCGCCAGGTGCTGCATGCCTTACCGGAGAATGTACATGCAGTGACATGCAGCCCGACAGGATGCCTTGAGGTTTCCACCACTATTTATCCTTATAATGCCTGGAGGATTTCCTTTATACATTCTGCATTTGAAAACGCCGCCGCCACCATTAGCGGCGTGGAGACGGCTTACCGGGCACTGAAAAAGAAAGGTAAAATCAGCGAAGATTTTCGTTTTATCGTCTTTGGCGGGGACGGCGGCACCTACGATATCGGCTTTCAGGCCTTTTCCGGCCTGCTTGAGCGTGGTCACCGGGCAGTATATGTGTGCTACAACAATGAAGCGTACATGAACACCGGCATTCAACGCTCCGGCGCCACACAATTTGGTGCCTGGACCACCACTTCGCCCCATGGGGACAGCAGCGCAGGCAAAGGGCAAAACCGCAAAGATCTCACAGCCATAGCCGCGGCGCACAACATTCCCTACGTAGCACAGGCCGCCGTTCATAACTGGCGTGATACAATAACCAAAGCAAGAAAAGCGTTCCAGGCAGACGGGCCGGCAGTACTAAACATTCTGGCGCCTTGCCACCGCGGCTGGCGCTACCCCATGGAACAAACAATAGAGATGAGCAAGCTAGCCACACAAAGCTGCATCTGGCCGCTCTATGAAGTTGAAAACGGCACCTGGCGACTTACTGCAAAAATCAAAGAGAAAACACCCCTACGGGATTACATGAAACCGCAAGGTCGCTTTGCCCATCTGTTTAAACCGGGCAACGAGGGTGTGCTTGACCTCCTACAGGAATTTGTTGATGAACAGTGGGAAAGACTACAGCAGCAGTGCGCAGAATAATTATAAACTCTATATTCCATGAATACAGCCAAGTCCCGTGACTTGGCTGTATTCTTTAAAGCGCCGTATGGTTTTGCTTTAAGACTCTGTTAACCATTCTTCATGCCAGGTAATATATAACAAGAATAGAAGCAAACATTTTATCTTAGGAACGGGTGTTACGTATGAGAGTATGGGATATACATCCCGGGTATCTTTCCAGGCAGAGCCTGTTGGGTCAGCATGCAGAAATTCACGCAATAATCAATATTATTGTAAATAAGAAGCGCGGGTATGCCGCACACCCGGAGACAAAACGATGGAAAGAAAATCTCGTGCCCTTGGTAGCCCGGCATGATCTAACGGTAAAAGAAATGAGGCTGCGCAAATTCAAACACGCCAGCCCGGCCGCTGTAACTGAAGTGGATAAAGGTAAACAAGCGCTGGTTTACCTTGATTCTCCTGCAGAGCAATTTCAACTCTTGCAGAATAAGTATGCAAATAATAGTCAGCAAGGCCGTATTCCCCTGCCGCAAAACGGTTCTCAATTCTGGGCTCACCATAAATATTCAATCATGGCCAGAGGATATCAATTCTATAAAGAAATTCAAGGCAGATTAATAACCAAGAAAGACCTACCGATAATCAAAGAAACTGAATTAATAGACAGAATTTCTACTCTCATGAATTATCCCCCCACACCAGGGGGTTTGCGGAATGTTACCGACCATTTATGGGGTTACTTTAAAAAAGAAGCTGCCGAAGTGGAGAGAGGAATATATTTAAGTCTGGCGGCTAAAGGAGCCGCAGAACAGATTCTTTATCTCTTCGAACTGGCAGAAAAGTATCAGCGTTTATATCTGTTACATTCCACAGTCTTTGCTGATCTCAGATTGCAAGAATAATTGAGAAAGAGTGAGTGCCCCGATGAAAAAGTTTAAAATATTAAAGCTGACAGCGGGAGTAATTTTTCTTGTACTTGCAGGAGCGTTAAGCTTTCTGTATTTTACCCATTATCGAGCAACTACTGAAGTCCTGGCTCTGATAGATGCTCATTATCTGGCAGAAGAAACCGATAAAGCACTTGAATTTTGGCCGCCACATCAGGAGTCGGAAATAGGATTAATAATTTATCCCGGGGGTAATGTCGATTTTCGTGCTTATTCCCGGCTAGCATTGGAAATTAGCAAACACGGCTATTACACGGTAATTGCCAGGATGCCTTTGAGCCTGGCTGTTCTTGATCAACGACATGCAGATGGAATAATAGACAGCAATTCTCACATCCAAAAGTGGGTTATTGCCGGGCATTCTCTTGGTGGGGCCATGGCCGCCAGATATGCCCGGGAAAACAACACTTTATTGGACGGCCTGATTTTATGGGCTTCATATCCGGACGTAGATCTGTCTGCATCAGGAATCAAGGTTATGAGCATTTATGCCACAAATGATGGCATTATTAATCAGCGGAGATTCGAAAATACAAAGCCATACCTGCCAAAGGATACGTCCTTTGTTTCCATAACAGGAGGAAACCATTCCTACTTTGGCGACTATGGGTTTCAAAGAGGAGACCGGGAAGCAGATATCACAAGGGAAGAACAGCAACAAAAGATAGTGGAAAACGTAGTTTTATTTTTAGAAGCACTGTAGTTTCACAAAATACATAGTGATCGGAGATGTAATGATGAGGCTGCCCAAGAAAGTTTTATCGCTCTTACACAATGAGAAGTTCTGTTCCCTGGCCACTTGTTTTCAGAACAAGCCACATCTTTCCCTAATGAACTTCACCTTTCTGCCAGAGGAACAAGTGATTATTTTAAGCAGCAGGGAAGACACAACAAAAATTAATTATATACAAAAAAACCCTGAGGTCTCGCTTTTGGTGTACAGTTTTAAAGATAAGGAACCTTTTAGTTGTACCATCTATGGCACCGCTGAAATGGCAGGACCGGAACAAAGCAGGATATACCGCAAAATACATCTCATGAATCACCCGGACATGTCTGCATTTATAGAAGGCGACAACATTGCAATTATTATAATTGGCATTCAGGGAATTTCCCTCTCAGATATTAATGATAACGTGCGTACCTGGAGTTAACCAAAAAACAGGGCCGAACTTAATGTTCTGCCCTGTTTTTTATCTAATATCTTAAAATTCTTTAAACATTTTTGCAGGTGTGTTACAGATGGGGCAGCGCTCAGGGGGAGTCCCCATACCAACCCAACCGCATATGGGGCAAAGAGAAACTTCCTGCTCAGCGATATCCTTGCCTTCGGAAACTTCAGCTTTTAAGTTGCTGAATGTTTTCCCATGCACCTTTTCCGCCTCGTTTGCATATTCAAAAGATTTCAGTGCCTTCTGCTGGTTTTCTTCTTTGGCAGTCTCAATAAATTCCGGGTACATTGTGCTATACTCGTAGTGCTCTCCCTGCACTGCCTCTTCCAGGTTCTCCAGAGTGCTGCCTACCTTACCTGCCACTTCCAGATGCTTAAGAGCATGGATGGTTTCTGCCTCTGCAATTGCTCTGAAAATCCTGCCAATATTGTTGTAGCCCTCTTTCTCCGCTTTAATGGCAAAAGCTAAATACTTCCGGTTAGCCTGGGATTCTCCGGCAAAGGCATTCATCAGGTTTTCTAAAGTTTTCATCTAACCACTCCTTCTGTTATAGTTAAGCTGAGAAAATTATACCATAATATAAGATTGTTCACTTAAAGCTTCAGCAAAATTCATATTATATTAATTAAGATTTCCCAAACTTATTCCAAGTCACCTATTTTGTTGCAGCTTTTTATAAAAAGCAAAGCCCATGATAATATTGCTTTCATACTCATTTAGACTGATAAATTCTACACCTATATAATGCTTATTATTCTGCTTATTGTGTCTCTTAATTTTCCCGAACACTGTGAAATTATAGTTTCCCTCCTCGAAAGGTAAGGGCAGAGCAAACCTGAGAATCACATCAATGTTTAATGGAATGTCATGCTCATATTCAATTTGTGCACCGCCACCACTGATATCCACCATCATGGCAGAATACATAATGGGTTCTTCAACTGTAGCTGCATTGTCAGAAAGCAGGGCAAAGCCACACTCAATGCTACAGGGAACGCGAAAGAACTTTCTTCGTTGTATCTTATTAACTTCCGTTTCTGAGTAAATTAGGTTGTATCGATGTACATGGTAACGGTAATCAGAATCTAAAACGCACCTTAAAGTATAGACACAATCATTGGTAGGGACTTCCACCGTTATAAGGTCTCCGTTTTTAAGACCAAGATTCTTATATTGCGCATTTACATGTTGATAAATTGTAAAGACCGGCTCCTTAACTCCCCCAATAAAACAAAGGTGCTTGTCCATCTTATCAACGATAAAACAGGGACTATTCGGCTTTAAAATTGTGTTCAGCACAGCAATCCCTCCCTGAAGATGACTTGCCAAAAACTTATTATTGTCATAAATTCTCTAATAACCAACTTTTTCCTGCATTTTGTTACCAGGAATTGAGGAATTCCCGCATTAATGGATGCAGTCTTCTTCATTTAAATTTGTAGTGTTGGGTAAAGAGTCGGAATCACCCAGGGGGAGCTTGCCGGCGGCTTTTAGGATTTCCCGGTGATGGCGGATATCCATGTTCCCGGAGTGGATTGAACTACCTAAGAAATGAATACAGAAGTGGCCGGGGAAGTTATTATCATCTATCTTACCGGCCCCGTGCGGCATGCCGTTCATTGATGCGGCAATCCGGTGACCGCCAACTTCAACAACAATTCCTTTACGATCCCAAGTCCACCGTCCGTCAAATATTTGTTTCATGATGGCCGTATCTTCTGCGGTCAGCGGCTGGGCATCCACATGGCTGCAACCTTCCCTGCGCTGAACGTAAAAAGTGGCACCGGTATAGATGTCGGTTATTTTGGCAACGGCAAACATGGGAAATACTTTGTCCACTTCCTCCCACACCAGCAGGGCACCGTACTTTATTTTTACTTCCTGCTCATATAACGCTGCCAGGTCCAGCAGTACTTCTTTTAAGTCATGGGAAGGCTCAAGCAGATGCTCCTTGTTATATACCTTATTTAGGGTAGGACTGTAATAAAAAACAATCTGCTCCTCTTCATCATATAAGAATGCAAATGAATACTGGTCATAATCAGACATCCCGGTTAAGGGTGAAGTGGTTTTGTATAACAGCTTCTTTTCAGTTAAAACAGAAAAAGCCGAATCGTCCACAGAATACGAGAAATAAGGAAATTCGGTGGAAAAAACCCGAATTTCCCTAAGTCCTTCCATTCTCACATATGTAGCTGCGGTTGTTTTATAAAAGTTAAACAGCCAAAATAGCGCTGTTAGAAGAAGGGCAGTACACAGCAATTTAAATGTACTTTTCCTAATTAACACTATTTTTTTCGTTGAAAAAAACGTACTGATTATCATTTAACAGCACCTTTTTTCAAAATTGAAAATCATTTCATTAATTGTATGCTGTAACTTCACTTAAAAGGACGGTTTTCCCGGCGATACTTTCTTTTAGAAGCCTTGATGTTGCCAGGATTAAAGATGAGATAATTTAAAATCATGGCGTATGGCAGAATATAACCAACAAACGCCTGAATCATTGCCACACCTTTTGAAAGCCCAAAGGGCGTCACATCCCCGTACCCAACGGCCAACATAGTAATAACGCTGAAATATAAGGAGCGGGTGATGAGATCCAGGGGCTGTGCCTGGTGAAAAGAAGTGGAATAATGATCAATCACATATCCCCATTGCAGGATTTCCAGCATGATATAAACAACGGAGAAAAGACAGGCAATTAAAAAGTACAGGAAAAATAAAATCACAATGTTATATAAGATAACAGATCTCCGTCTCATACTACCTGTTCCTTTCATATAAGCATTGTTAACCCCTATGCTGTTAGACGCCAATTTATTATAGTTAGCCCGATAATCCCTGCCTCCTGGGCATTGAGGATAAATCCATATATTTTAATAAAGCCAAGTCACAGACTTGGCTTTATTATCTCAATGATTAAATTCTCCAATCAATTTTACCTCTGTTTCCAATGTGACACCAAACTGCTTCTTGACCTCAGCTTGGATATGCCTTATCAGGTTATAGATATCACTGCTGGAAGCGTTGCCACTGTTAACAACAAAACCTGCGTGTTTCAAAGAAACCTGCGCTCCGCCAATCCGATATCCCTTCAAACCTGCATCCTGAATTAACTTCCCGGCAAAATAGCCCGTTGGCCTTTTAAATGTGCTCCCTGCGCTGGGCAGTTCCAGAGGTTGGCTCTCCTCCCTTTTACGCTTCAGCTCGTTAATCTCATTTTGTATAACTTCTTGATTTCCTTTTTGCAGCTTAAATTTCGCTTTTAAAACAATATCTCCGTTCCTTTGCATAACACTGGTCCTGTAACCCAGTCCCAGCTCATCTACACTTTTAACTACCAAATGGCCATCCGTAGTTAAAACCAGTACTTCTTCCAGCACATCCTTAACCTCTCCGCCGTATGCGCCGGCATTCATAAAAACTGCCCCGCCCACTGTGCCGGGGATTCCACTGGCAAATTCCAAACCTGATAAAGAATTTCGCTGGGCAAAGTGTGCCACATCTATTATTGCCGCTCCCGCTTCAACCTCAAGTGTTTCGTTTTTTGTCTCATACTTGCTAAGGTTTTTGTCAATTCTTATAACCAGTTCCCTCACACCCTGATCACTGACCAGTAAATTACTGCCGCGACCAATAATGATATAGGGCACTTCTTCATTCAGGACAAACTTCATTAGTTTGTGCAGCTCATCTATACTTTGTGGTTCCACCAGCAGATCCGCTGTTCCGCCTGTTTTAAAGGTGGTATGCTTTTTCATATCTTCATCGGGAAAGTACATGGTGTCAACTAAATTTAGCTCTATAAATTCTTTTACTTTGTTTATAAAATCCATCCAAGTCCCTCCACAAAAGCTTTAATAACTACCCTGCCGTAAATTGGGGCAAAGCTGATTTAATTAATATTATTAAATTACTACTTATATTCCGCAAACCTCTCTTAAAGTAGGAATGCCCAGAGCGGATTTCTCCAATCCCAGCGCCGGGCATTCTATAACGGTTATTAGTCTTCTTTCTCTATAAACGAAACGATGCGGTCTTCTAAGCTCAGGGTTAAAGATCCAACCTGGTTACCACTTTCATACTCGCGTTTTCCAACGACTGCATCCGCCACAGCGCCGTCTGCAAAAGTCACCTCAAATAATGTTGCATTATCAGCAGATGTCTTTTTCTCAAAGGTACCATCCCAGCTTTCATTGCTGGACAGGTTCGTTAAAATAAATGTGCCGTCTTCGCTAAACCGAACTACCACATCCATCTTTTCGCCTGTAAAATCTTCATTATTTGTACTTGCCGCCAACAGATTCCCAACTGCATCTGTGGCAAATTCCATTTCCCAGCTATTAATTATGGAAATATCGCCTGCCTGACCTGAAACACAACCAACCAGTGTTATGGCCAATATCAACATTATCAAGATGCCGCTAAATTGTTTCATAATGTCACCCTTTTTTATTTATCTTTTGCCAAAATGGCCTTTAGGTCCCTTAAGTTTACAGCCCGGTCATACTGCATAATTCCCCCCTTGAACACGCGGGCACCGAAAATTGTGATAACTATTGTGGAAATTGTTAAAGCAACAAGGGTTGATGCCACCTCCCAGACGGGAAGATTGGTAGCACCCATGCGAAGCAATACCGTAGCCGGAATAAACGGAGGTATATGGCTGAGGATTCTAACCCACAAAGCATTTGGTGACATAAAAAGCTGACCGGAGATAAACATGGGTAGCATGGGAATCATAATCACCAGGCCATGAATTTGGCTGCTCCC
Source organism: Dethiobacter alkaliphilus AHT 1 (assembly GCF_000174415.1). Lineage (NCBI taxonomy): Bacteria > Bacillati > Bacillota > Dethiobacteria > Dethiobacterales > Dethiobacteraceae > Dethiobacter > Dethiobacter alkaliphilus. The sequence continues at coordinate 122,716 of NZ_ACJM01000005.1, read as the reverse complement.
TTCCGCCTCCTTCATGGTTGCTCCCACTGCGGCAAAAAGCGATGCCAGCATGAAATAACCAAAGATGAAGAAGAGCAGGGGCAAGACAAATTGGTGCGCTTCAAACTGCAAAATATCCACATCAAAGAAACTACCGGCAACAATTATGCCAACTGTGGCCCAGATAGCCATCTGGGTCAGACTTAACAAACCAAAGCCCAATATTTTACCTACCATCAGTTCAAATGAAGATATGGATGATAACAGGATCTCCACAATTCTGTTCTGCTTTTCCTTAATAACACCGTACATTAAGACCTGCCCTGAGAAAACTGTGGCAATAATCAACGCCACGCCGGAGATAATGGGTAAAATTAAGCCGGCAATATTAATTTCTTCGCCGGAAAGCTCCCGGACATCAATCCTTAGCGGTGTGCCTACCGCGGCAATCTGTTCCGGCGCCAGGCCCATTCTCTGCATTCTGTGAAGCGATATAACAGACTCAAGCTCCCTGTAAATCACGTCATGATTTACGGAGCGAATATCTTCAGCATAAAAAGGAAGATGTCCAGTACTGAGGGTTTCTTCGGAAAATATCATATAGCCTTCATACTCACCCTCCAGAACCAAGTCTTCCAGCAGGTGTTGTTCACTGGTTGGATATAGTGTCAGGTTAAGATTGCTTTGGTGCTGCTGATCTTGCCAAAAAGTATAAAAGTCCTCCGTTTCGTCAACCAGCGCAACGGTTACCGTCTGATCACTGCCAATTGTTTGGGTAAGGTAACTAATCCCACCTACGGCAACCATCAGCAGAGGAACAACAAATGTCAGCACTAAGAAAGTAGGGCTTTTCAGCGCTTTAATAAACTCCCAGCGCGCAACTCTTTTTATATTAGACCATCTGGTATTATTCAATTTCTTCGCCCCTCTGCTGAACAGTCTGGATAAATATATCATGCAGTGGCGGCTTTTCGGCGCGGATCTCCTCCACCGCTACCTTTTCAGTAATCTCCTGCAGCAACTCACTTATTCCCAAATCCGCCTCGTAACTAAACGTTACACTGTGCCGCCCTTGATGTAACCTGCTAACTCCGGATTTATGCTGCAAGAAAGAAACATCGCCATCGCCTTGATAAGTAATCTTTACCATATACTCTTTAAAGCCTTGCTTAATCTCTTTTAAACTGCCAAAGAGAACCTGCTTACCTTTATTAATCATAAAGATTCTGTCACACAACTCTTCAACCACATTCATTTGATGAGCAGAGAGTAAAACTGTGGTGCCCTGCCGCCCCAACTCCAGGATGATTTCCTTAAAAACATCCTGGTTTACAGGATCCAGTCCTGAGAAAGGCTCATCCAATACAACCAAGGCCGGTTTATGCAGTATCGCCCCAATAAACTGGACCTTCTGCTGCATTCCCTTGGACAGTTTTTCCAGCTTACTGTTGGCATAATTAGCAAGATTCAGCCTCTCCAACCAGTTCATGGCTTCTTCCTTAGCTTCATTTTGGGGCACACCCTTTAGAGAGGCCAGATAAAGAAGGTTATCCAAAACTTTAACATCATCGTACAGGCCTCTCTCTTCAGGCAAATAACCTATCTTACTCTTATCCAGTACGGAGGAATCCCCGTTGAACAAAAACTTCACTTCACCGCTGCTTGCGGACAGAATGCCCATTATGATGCGGATGGCAGTGCTTTTTCCCGCCCCATTTGGACCAAGCAATCCCATTATTTCCCCTTTATTTACGGTGAAAGATATATTATTTACGGCCTTAAAATTTCCGTAACTTTTACTTAAGTTGTTTATAACCAAGGCTTCTTGCTGCATATAAACAGGCCTCCTCTAAAATCTGTCCTTAGTTTAACTTTACCACCGCATATACTTCTACCACCTGCGCATATAACCTGCTTATTTTTATAACTTAACAAGCAAACCGGCTATTTTGCTTTTTTAAGCCGTTTGAATTCCAGCTTTAAGAGGAGAAGCTCGAGATTATTTTTCTGACCCTCTGTAAGCCGGTTATAGTTCTTTTGCATCTTGTGCACCTCCGTTTAACTATTGTGCTTGATTGTATTATAAGGTTGTACACTAAACAAAAACTGGACAATTTCTAAACAAACGAAAAAAAACTAAAAAACTGGCTTGACTTTTATCATCTTATATATTATTATCATTATTGAGAATGATAATAACGGGAGTGATGATATGCAGTCTAAGGTGAATTTTCTACTGCACCCCATTCGCATGAGAATAATGCAAAGCCTGCTGGGAGGGAAAGAACATACGGCCCAGGAAATCTCACAAAAGGTCAGTGACGTTCCTCAGGCCACCCTCTACAGACACTTAAACAAATTGGTGGAAGCGGAAATTCTGGAAGTAGTTAAAGAAAACAGGGTCAGAGGTACTGTGGAAAAGGTTTACGCTTTGTCTGATCAACTGCAGAGTGTCACAGCTGAGGAAATAAAAAAGGCTTCCCGCCAGGACCATCTAAACTTCTTTTTTAGCTTCCTCACTAACTTATTGGGAGACTATGAAAAGTACCTGCAGCAAGAAAACATTGACCTGGAAAAGGACGGAGTAAGCTACAGGCAGGCCAGCCTATACTTAAGTAATGAAGAATTAACAGAATTACTGACGGAGATGCGAAAAGTTGTGGCAAAAGCACTGGATAATGATCCTACTCCTGAAAGAAAGTTAAGGACCATTTCCACCATAGTTTTACCCCAGAGTACAGATAAGTAGAACTTGATGATGAAGTTATAGTTTATTAGAGAAAGGAACGATATAGATGAAAAAATTTCAGGAAGAAAAGGTAACTGTTGAGGGTAAATATCCGCTGGCCGGAACACTTGCAATCCCCGAAGGCCCGGGGCCCTTCCCCGCAGTGCTATTGGTTGCAGGTTCCGGAACTGGAGATCGGGATGGAAACGTTAAGGCAGGTAAATTTTTCCCCAACATGTATAAAGACTTGGCGGAGCTAATCAGCGGCTTAGGCTTTATAACCCTTCGCGTTGACAAACGGGGGGCTGGAGAAAGCGGCGGAAACTTTTTAGAGACAGGGATGATGGACTTAGTAGATGACATTGAAAGTAACATTGCGTTTCTGGAGAAACACCCCCAAGTTAGCAAAATAGTTTTACTGGGACATAGCGAAGGATGCACCCTCATTACAGCCGCCAATGCCCGACGCCCTGTGGACGGTCTGATCTTTTTGTCCGGAGCAGCGGAGCCTACAAACGACGCACTGAAAAGACAAAGGAAACTGGCAGCAGAAGAACTCTTAAATATGAAAGGCTTCAAGGGGAAGCTGGTCCGTCTTTTAAAGGCAGAGCAAAAGATAGAAAAACAGGCCCAAAAGTTTAATGATAAAATAATGAACTCCAGTGAAACGGTGGTGAGGTTTCAGCTGCAAAAGATGAATGCTAAATGGTTCAGGGAGCATTTCACCTATAATGTCTTTGAAGATCTAAAAAAAGTGACCTGCCCTTCTTTAGCTATTACCGGATCAAAAGATATCCAGGTTACTCCGGAAAAAGTATATGATTTGCCAAACTATGTCCAAGGTCCCACAGAAAGTTATGTTATTGAAAATATGGATCATATTCTTAAAGAGGTTTCGGTGGCGGCATCTGTTCTTAATGTCATCAAAGATTATAAAAAGAACGAGAACAAGCCACTGCACCCGGAACTTCAAAGAATAATCTCCCAGTGGTTACAGCAATATATTTAACAGGTCAAAAAAAATCCTGCAGAACCAATTCTGCAGGATTTTTTTATTAAATTAATAGTTTTTATCAGCGTACCCTACCCAACCGCCTTCTTTGACAAGGGTCTTGGCAAATTCGCCGACTTTGAAAGGAATTTCTTCTGATTTGTCTGCTGAAGTTACAATGATCTTATCGTTTTCGATGTCGATGGTTATTGAAGTATCTTTACCTGAGTAATTCTCAAAAAGATAATCAATCTTATCCTCTGGCAGCTCAATGGCCAGCATTCCGCAATTATACATATTCTGCCTGAAGATTCGTGCGAAACTTTCTGCGATAACCACATTAATGCCGTTTACTTCCAGGGCCCACGGAGCATGTTCTCTGGAAGAGCCGCAACCAAAGTTGGCTCTGGTGACAATCACTGCTTTATCGTTGATATCTTCTGTGTTGTTAAAACCGGGAAGGGTCAAATCCTCCAGCAAATAAGGCTTCAGAGCCTCTTTGGTGATTTCGGTGAGGTACTTGGCCGGGATAATTTCATCGGTATTGATATCACTTCGGTCTAAAAACAAAACTTTTCCGCTGAATGTTTTCATTTTTTCCTCCACAACTTAACCTTTATATAGTGGTGAATTTGTAATTTTTCCTTCAATGGCAGAAGCTGCAGCAGTTGCAGGGCTCATCAGATGAACTGTTCCGCCTTTACCCATCCTGCCGTTAAAGTTCCGGTTTGTGGTGGCAGCGCAGGATTCACCCTCGGCCAGTACACCGTTACTCATACCAAGACAGGCTCCGCATGTGGGGTTTGTAACACAAAAGCCGGAATCCTGGAAAATCTCGATGATGCCTTCTTTTAAAGCCATGGAATAAACTGCCGGAGTTGCAGGGCTTACAATTCCACGCACGTCATCGCTTATTTTTTTATCTTTGAGGATGCTGGCGGCAATTCTCAGATCCTCTATCCGGCCGTTGGTGCAGCTGCCGATATAAATCTGGTCAATCTTTGTTCCGGCCATTTCTCTAACCGGCTTTACCTGATCCGGCTTAAACCCGAAGGTTACCATGGGTTCTAATTCGGAAACATCATATTCATATACCTTTTCGTACGTGGCATCATCATCGGACATCCATTTTGAGTATTCCTTTAGAGCCTCTTCCTTTGAGTTAAACTCATCTTTGATAAATTCCCAAAGGTACTCAACGGTTGTCATATCAGGATAGCAAACTCCGCATGTACCACCGGCTTCAATGGCCATGTTGCACAGCGTCATGCGTGATTCCATTGACATTTCATCAACAACCGGGCCACTAAACTCGATAACTTTATTGGTGGCACCGTTTACAGTCAGTTCTTTAATAATAAAGAGGATCAAATCTTTGGCATATACGCCTGGTTTTAAAGCGCCGTTTAACACAAATTTTATTGTTTTGGGAGCATGGAAGGCACACACGCCCTTTAGGATACCCACCTCAAGGTCGGTGGTGCCGACCCCGGCGGCAAAAGCGCCAAAAGCCCCGTGTGTACAGGTGTGGGAGTCCCCCATGATTACTGTGTATCCGGGCCTTACAAATCCTTTCTCAGGAAACAGCGCATGGCAGACCCCATTTCTTCCGATATCAAAAAAGTCTTTGATACCATGCCTTTTAGCCCAATCACGCAGGATCTTTCCCTGTTCGGCTGTTTTAGAATCTTTTGCAGGGGTTACATGGTCTATAACAGCTTTAATTTTTGTGGGATCAAAAACTCTGTCCATACCCCTTGCCATCAGGTCGGTAATGGCAATAGGTGTGGTGATTTCATGACAGAACACCCTGTCCAGCTTCAGAACATGTGTATCAGAAAACGGCATATCCACCCTGTGTGCATCAAATATCTTTTCAGCTATTGTTCTACCCATTACTCTTCTCCCTTGTTTCGTTTTGTCACAAATTATATAATTTGCACTGGTTTTAAATATATATGCCTTATATTATATAATTTTTTTCGCATATTTTCAAAGTAAAATTGCAAGAACTCAGTCTAAGGCTTTATTTCGCTTGCCAGAAAGAAGAACTCCCCTTTTCAAAGAAAAGAGGATTATCATCTGTAGCGAAGATATATCATTTTTTCAGCGCCAATCCAAAGTATGAGCTAAGCCAGGTTGAAAGCCAATGCTAATAGCCTGAAGATAAAGAAACCAACATGGGCAAAAGCATGAGCTACTATGGCAGCCTCCAGGCTGTGGCGCGGCCATAAATTCAGACCCAGCCTGACATTAAAGGCTGGGTCCTTTGAATCTGGGGCTAATAGCTCCTGTTTATTTATCTGGTCAGCATGGTATTAACCAACATCCCTTTCTATTTGTTCCACATGCAGAGAGATTAAAGAGATTGCCGAATCGCGAAGCAGTAAAATCAAGCCGTATACCGCTGACATGTCAGGCAATTCTCCTGCGATGGTGGAAGTGGCGCCGGGTTCATGGCTAATCTCCAACCCTTCGAAGCAATCCACCAGCCAGCAATCCAGGTGGGATAGTGTTTTTGCCCGGATTCGCCAGATGCGCTTTTGCTCAGACTCCCTTTTGTTTACCATTTTCTTTCCTCCTCCTACCGGCTTCAAAACTACAGGCTAAGATCACGGCGCCTGAAAGCCACCAGACCAATTGAGGCCAACACCAACCCTATGCCAAGTAAAGCGGCTATGGAGCCTGTTGTTACATCGGCGGGAAAAGGAGCCACATGGCTAAACGGGGACATCTCCTGCAGCACTTCCGGTAAGTTGAGCAGGTCGCCAAACGCTCCTGCCAAAAGGCTAACCAGGACAACTAACATTGACAAGGTACCTGCCACGCGGGGCAGCAGTCCGTATGCTGCAATTACAAAACCTGCCAGCGTCATAACCGCCGCGCCTTGGAACAAGGCTGCTTTTAACAGGTCTAGAGTTTCCCCGGCAGATAATCCTGCCGCCAGGGCAGAGCTTAGCGCAAATAATGACAAGAGGGCGACGGTGCCAAAAACGCTGACCGCAATATGGCTGGAGAAGACATGAAAGCGGCTAACTGCAGTGGCCAGAACCGATTCCAGCGGGCCACCCGCTTCCTCTGCCCGCAACCGCATTATTGCCTGCATGGTATAGAAGGCGATAATGGCAGCTATAATGCTTATAAGTGAGAAGAGGAAATACTCCGCTGAAAGGGCAATGTTCTGGAAAAGCTCTATCCCCTCAATGGTGGAGGCATATTCCTGACTGGCAGCGCCAAATATGATCCCAAAAACTGCGATGGGGATAACCCAGCCCAAAAGCGTGCCGCGCTGCAGCCGCCAGGCCAGGCCCAGCGGGGAAAGGAGCCAGGGTGATGCAGCAGCGGGTCCGGGACGGGCGGGCAGGATGCCTCTGCCCACATCCCTGCGGTTAACCAGGATAAAAGAACCATAAGTCAGGAAAGCAAACAGGATAGCAAACAGAATCAGAATCCACCAGTTGTTTTCACCGTAGGCATAGACTTGCTGAACCCAGCCCAAGGGTGACAGCCAGACTACCCAGGCACTTTCAAAACCCAGCCCCCCTTCTCTTACTTCTCCTAATACATTCCCCAGAGCATTAAGCAAAAAGGCGAAGGCCAGGGTCACTGAGGCCAACCCGCTGGATCCCCGGGTACTTTCCGAAAGCTGGGTTGTAACTGCTGCCACGCCGGCAAAGACTAACCCAAAGGCAGCGAAAGAAGCGCCGGCTGCAAAGGAGCCAACCGCCGGCTGGTCGTTTGCCATTAGAGCCAAAGCAATCAGAAGGGCCATCAAAACATTTGCGCCGATAGCTACGATTAGGGCCGAGGCAAGGCTGGCATAGCGTCCCACCACCATAGACCCCAACATTTCTGCGCAGCCCGTTTCTTCATTTTCACGGGTATGCCGCACCACTGCCTGAATATTCATCATAGCCACCAGGATAGCGATAATAAAAGACGTGCGCAACAGGATAAAGGGACCTAACTCACCGATGTTTCCTTCCATGATGGGCGCAATAAATAAACGCATTCCCGGACTTGACGAGGCCATGATTATCATTTCCTTCATTTCCTGGGCGGAAAATTCCGCGTTGCCAAGGGTTAATGCTCCCACCATGATGGCTATACCCAAGAGCCAGGCAGGCAGCCTTACCCTGTCACGCCGCAGGGCCAGTTGAACAAGAGTTTTGGTTCCGATGAAATTGTTCATTCATTATGCACTCCTTTCTGCTTTACCATTCAGGCTATCCAGCTCTTCACTGTAATGGCGCATGAACAGTTCCTCCAAGGTGGGAGGGGTACTGGTAAGAGAGCGAATGCCAAACTGTACAAGATACTGCATAATCTCATCTAACCGATTACTTTCCACATGGAAGTTGGCACGGTTTCCGTCTTTATTGACGTTATAAACGCCGCCCATTTTTTCCAGGTTGGCAAGGGGGTGAGCCGTTTCCACAGCAATCATTGTGCGGGTCAGGTGACGAAGTTCCGTCAGTGTTCCTGTCTCCACTATTTCACCATGCCTGATAATGCTTACCCGGTCACACAGCTTCTCCACATCGGCCAGGATATGGCTGGACATCAGTACTGTTCTGCCTTCTTGCTTCTTTTCGGCAACACAGTCCTGAAAAACGCTGGCCATCAACGGATCCAGGCCGGAAGTGGGTTCATCCAGAATAAAGAGTTCCGCATCTGATGCAAACGCCGCCACCAGTGCCACCTTTTGCCTATTTCCTTTGGAGTAAGTGCTGCATTTTTTGGTGGGATCCAAATCAAAACGCTTTAACATTTCAGCGCGGCGCTGCTGATTGATGTCGCCACGCAGTTTACTGTAGAGGTCAATAACCTCTCCACCGGTAAGATTGGGCCACAGGTGCACATCCCCGGGCACATACGCCAGTCTTCGATGAATTTCCACCGCATCCTTCCAGGCATCCTGACCAAATAATTTTGCCTCCCCGCTACTTTTGCGCAAAAGTCCCAGTAAGATACGAATCGCCGTGGTCTTACCGGCTCCGTTAGGACCGATAAACCCCAACACTTCACCGCGCTCTAAATTAAGGTTTACTTTATTTAGAGCCAAAAACTTTCCGTAATACTTGGTTAGTTCTCTTGTTTCCAGTACAGTCATTTAAGGCACCTCCGTTTATTTTTGTTACCTCAATCATAACGCAAACTCTCAGAGGTGAGACCTGACCAAAGTTAGGTTGGGTCAATACCAACCCCCCAACTTCTGCTTAAGGTAAAAAGAGGATTCCTCGCAGCCCACAAGGAAAATATAGACAACGGGAGGTGTCTTTATGGTTGGAAACATTTTAAAAATAAAAACCAGCGTTCCTCCGCAGGGGGCCAATATTTTGCCCCGCCCCTGCATACTGGAATCACTGGATCATGGTCTTTGGGCGGCGGAAGGCTTTACCTACCCATTGACGCTGGTTTCTGCCCCGGCAGGGTTTGGCAAAACCACCCTTATCCGAAGCTGGCTGACCGGCCGTGAAGACCGGGCCGCCTGGTATGCCTTGGATGAAGCTGACAATAAGGAAGATCGGTTCTGGCTGTATCTGATATCCTCACTGCAAACGTTAAAAGCGGATTTGGGAGAAGGGCCAATGGAGATGCTGCGCTCCAATGCTTTGTCCGCAGAATCTGAAGATATTGAATCGTTCCTGGTTACTCTGTTAAACGAGTTATTTGCGCTGGATAAACCATACATTCTGGTTCTCGATGATTACCACCTGATTGAGAATGTCCGGATTCATAAGAATATGGCCTTTTTCATAGAAAACCTCCCTCCCACATTACATCTGGCCATCACTACCCGTTCCGACCCTCCCTGGCCTTTATCCCGCTGGCGCGCCAAGAGGAAAATGGCCGAATTGCGTCTTGATCAACTCAGGTTCAATGAAGAGGAAACCGGCAGATTACTTACAGAAACAAAAGGCCTGGCGCTAAGTGAAGCGCAGCTTAATACCCTGCATGAAAAAACAGAAGGCTGGATTGCAGGTTTACAGTTGGCCGCCTACTCGCTTACATCAAATAACAATAAGGATAGATTTATTCACGAGTTTGCCGGCAACCAACGCAACGTATTTAACTTTCTCAGCGAGGAGGTTTTTACCAGACAACCGGAGGCTGTGCGTGAATTTTTGATGCAGACATCAATTCTAAACCGCTTTTGCGCACCATTATGCGATGCGATTACCGGCAGCAACGACAGTGCGGAAGTCCTTTCTGCCCTGGAGGCTGCAAACCTGTTTGTAATTCCCCTGGATAACCAGGGAATATGGTACCGGTATCATCACCTCTTTTCCGACCTGCTACGCCACCAGCTATCAAGCAGGCAGCCGGAAATGATAACTGAATTACATAATAAGGCAGGAAAATGGTTTTTTGAGGCAAACGAACTCAGCGAAGCGGTTTATCATTTTTTAACTGTTAAAAACTTAGATAAAGTAGCTGAAATACTTCATGCTAACAGTAAAGAAATAGTTGAGTCGGAAGGCCCGAACCTTATTGTCCGCTGCCTGGATAGCTTCCCGGATGAGATATTACGAAAGTATCCCCTTTTAGCCGTATATAAGGCACTTTATCACCTTATGAGGAAAGGCAGGGAGGAAGTGGGCGCCTTACTGGCATTGGCTGAAGAAAATGCGGATGAAAAGCTAAAAAATCACCGGGAATACAGCAGTATCGTAGCTTTGGTAAAGGCTTATCATAACCTTTTCTCCCATAAAATTCCCCAGGCACTGGAGCATGCACAAGAAGCATTGCGGCTGTTACCTGCCGACAACTATTTTTTAAGAATCAATATAGCCATAATTTCCGGTGACACTCAGCTGTTTTTGGGCGATCCTAAATTGCCTACCCCTTTTATCTTGAAGCCCACCAAACCAGCAGCAAGATGAACAGATATTACTACGCAAGCTCCACCTCATTTAAGTTGGCTGTATGCCTACATAACATGGGTAGACTTACTGAGGCGGAAGAACTGATCCATGCTACTCTGAAAACGGCAAAGGAAAAAGATTTTTTGTGGGCACCCCAGATAGGCGGCCTTTGGGTATTGCTTGGAGAACTGATGAGAGAGCGGGGCAGTTTAGGTGAGGCTGAACGCTGCCTGGAACGCGGCCTGGCCGTGGGTAAGGTTCATAAGCCCATGTTGGGATGGAATAATCTATATAAGATTGCTCTGTTATTTTCACAGCAAAAATTCGACGACGCCCTTATTTGCATACGAGAAATCGAAACCATAAATCGGGAAACTAATCTGCCGTATATTATAATGCTTGCCGCCACTACCTGGCAGGCTCGCATTCTTGTGGTTTTGGAAGAATGGGAAAAGGCACGGGAACTGTTCTCTTGCGCCCAATTAAATGAAGATAACCTTGTGCAAATCGTACAGGGAAAAGGCGTTTTGACATATACCGGCATTTTAATGAAAGAAAACAAGGATGACAAAGCGCGTAAATTATTAAACCGGGCAGCCGAACTGGCCTTAAATGGTCAGGATCAAAAAACACATATTGAGCTACTTCTACTCAAAGCCTGTTTAGAAGAAAAGACCGGCAACTCCGCGGCTGCCGAACAATGCCTGTGTACTGCCCTTGAAACAGGGTTTGAATGTGGATATTTTCAGGTGTTTTTAGATGAAGGCAAAGATACGGCTCCCGTTTTTTATCGTCTGTTAGACCAGAAAGACAAAAGCACAGAAATTACCCTGTCCGGAGAACTGTTACAATATGCCCGGCGGGTCTATCAGGCAATATCACCTGATGCAGGTCAGGAAAGCTTTAAAGAAGAGCCACTTAAACTTGCTTCAAGCCCTATTCCGGGTCTGGTGGAAGAGCTCAGTACCCGGGAACTGGAGATTCTTGATTTAATCAACCGCGGCCTCTCCAACCAGGAGATATCTGAAAAACTATTTCTGTCGGTGGGAACGGTAAAATGGCATACCAGCAATATATACGGCAAGTTGGGGGTAAAGGGAAGAACTCAGGCAATAGCCATGGCCCGCAAACTAAACATGCTCCCAAGCTAAATTTATCCCCACCTACCTATCATCATCGCTTAATCAAAAAGAATCCAGGCAGCCACAAAAATGGCCACCCGGATTCTTTTGATTGTTTAGATACTTTCAGCAATATCATAAATTAACTTTTCAGTACCATCCCATCCCAGGCATGCGTCTGTAATTGATTTACCATATATATTTTCACCGACGCCCTGTTTTCCTTCCACCATGTAGCTTTCAATCATCAGACCTTTAATCATTTTGTTCAGCAAAATATCATATTTTCTACTCATTAAGACCTCTTTTGCAATCCTGGGCTGTTCAGAGAAGCATTTCATTGAATTTGAGTGGTTAGTATCAACAATGATGGCCGGATTTAGAAGTCCCAGCTTTTCATAGTCCTCAGCAACCAGAATTAGATCCTCATAGTGATAATTAGGGATATTTCTACCGGTACAGTCCACAGCACCTCTTAAAATTGCATGAGTGAGGGGATTGCCGGTAGTTTCCACCTCCCATCCGGCAAAGGCAAAAGAATGGCTCTGTTGTGCTGCAATAATGGAATTAAACATTACAGACCGGTCGCCGCTTGTGGGATTTTTCATGCCAACCGGTGCTTCAACTCCACTTACAGTTAGTCTGTGCTGCTGATTTTCCACTGAACGGGCACCAATGGCAACATAGCCTAAGACGTCTGAAAGGTAGATATAGTTTTCCGGGTAAAGCATTTCATCTGCTGCAGGCATGTAAGATTCGCTTATTGCCCTTAAATGCATTTTCCTGATGGCTTTTATACCCTCACATAAATTTGGCTTTTTGCGGGGATCCGGTTGATGCGCCATCCCCTTATAGCCCACACCATTTGTACGAGGCTTATTGGTGTAGATCCTGGGGATAATTAAAACTTTATCTTTAACCTTTTCCTGAACCTGTGCAAGCCTTCCAATATATTCGCAAACAGAATCTTCATTATCCGCTGAACAGGGGCCTATTATTAAAAGAAATCTTTCATCCTTATTCTCCAGGATATTTCTTATCTCCCCATCCCTTTTTTCTTTGATATCTTTAATGTGGCTCGGTACGGGTATCATTTCCATAATTTCATCCGCTGTGGGAATTCGCTTAATGAACTTCATTGTCATAATATGTCTCTCCTTTTTTTTCGCAGGTTACTTTTTTGCCCGGAATCAATGATCCAGATTCGCTCACAGCTTAGGTTTCAAGCATATCATTTTGGCACTGTATAAAGTAAGCAAAAATTTCCTTATAAACTTTCTCTATGAATTCAGGGTCCAACCCATCTTTTATTGCTTGTTGCTTCAAATTCTTAAGAATTAGCTGCTCCCGGCCAATATCCCTGACCTTTACTTTATTGGCCTTTAATTCACCTATCTCTGTTACACAACGCCTTCTTTTCCCTAACAAGCTAATAATGTCTTGATCTATTTCGTCTATTTTTCTTCTTGCATCATTAATCGTCACTACTTCACCCCCAAACCGGAATAAGAAAGGCACGCTTATTCAGCTCCCTTAACGCGTGCTTTTCAATACTGGTTACCTTAGCAGCTTCGCAAACTGCGAAGCGTTATAATTTCTACCAGTATAAGAAAAAAGCCTATAGCCATCCCCTAAAGGGACGAAAGCTACAGACTTCCGCGATACCACCCTAATTGAATAAACAACAAGTTTATTCCTCTCAACAAGGTACGGGATTTACTTATTCCAACCATCCTTTGTCATATATACCACCAAATAAAAATACTTCTCCACCCTCTTAGGGGCGAGAAGTATATACTTTCGCGGTACCACCCTAGTTGGCCTCAATAAAGGCCATCTTGACAAAGGTACAGGAATTCATCCGATACCCTCTTCCTTTTAACGGTAGAAGTCTCCGGTACGGCCTACTATCCAGACAACTGGGTTCAACCTACAGCTCAAGAGCGAACTTCGGCCAACATAGCTTTGGAAGTGCTTTCAGTCGATGACACTTCCTCCCTGAAAAGCTTAAAGCCAGCTTACTTTTCTCTTTCATTGCTTTTATTTATTTGATTATTAAGTACTATAGCAGAATAACTGAAAGCCGTCAACTGTTTTTACCATAATTTTTCCGTTGCTACGGGGACCTCGCGTTGCTACGGGGAGGCAAGCTATTTTGAAGGTTTGTTAGCTTTTACCCATTTGGTTAATTCAACGATTTCGTTAAAACGCTCTGTTATATAACCGTAATTATCTTTATCGTGCGGAATGGTGCAGCCGCTGCAGTCTTTGATGCCACCTTCTGTGTACTGAAAACAACCGCCACAAGCATCGCCCAGAGCGTAAAGCGGGCAATAGCAAAACAGGCAGTTAAAGTTGTCCGGATCATCTGTAGCATGACAGGGGAAAGATTCGCATTTCTTGTGATTAATAAAGGCGTATTCTGTTCCTCGCCAGTATTCGTTTCCCTGTGATGCCTGTTGTTTTTTTTTTATCATCATTCCCATCCTTTCGTAAAGAAAAACCAAAAGCCCCTTAGCCTTTGCCAAGAGACTCCCATTTTGAAATCAATTATTTAAAAAAATTATACTGATAATTAATTATATAGTCAATACACCCTCAGGCTACTTGTAGATCACACTGGCTTATTCAGAACCTGTAAATATTGATTTTAGCTTCTTTGGATCATGTGTAAAGACAAAGTAAAGGTGTCCTGCAGTAAGTGTGAAAATGCTTAAGGCGGACAGGTAGTGCCATTTGCGCATTGGGCCTAGCCCTTTTTGGGGAACGGAAGCTTTCTGTAAAACCCGGGGTGAATATAGATGCAGACCTGTAAAAATTTGCAAAGGTACCAGTAATCCAAAAGCGGTAAAGAGGAGCTTTTGTCCAGGATTATATTTTTTGTATTTCCGCTCTTTAGAGGTTAGAAAGAACTCATGCTGCAAAAATGCCGGCAACCCGGCAATATCTTTTGCGTCGGGTACTAATTCTTTATAATCCTTAACGGCATAGCTTTTGTAAATCCGGGATATGTAGGAGCCTATCAGCAAAAACTGAGCTATAAAATGGGTTTTCTGGGCAGACGCCACATTGCGAAAACCACGGCGAGGAGAAGGAAAGCTCAGATAAAACCCGCTTAGGATGCTGGCCAAGATGGACGGGGCATATATCCAGTGCAAAACCCTGGCGGCCAAGGAATGTCTGCGCTTTTTTCCAGTAAGAAACGACAACAATGCCTTCACTCTGTTACCTCCGTTAATTAATGTTATGTTCCCACCTGAAGTTTACAGTTTAATGGCTGGCACATGCTGAACATATATCAAAAGAACGAATCACTCTGCCTATTTCCACAGGTTCCTTTTCATCTTCGATGGTTGTCCCGATAAGGGCTTCCTCCACCGGGCCTAATTGCCCGGAAGCATCCCGTGGTGAGAAATTCCAGGCCGTTGGCGTGATAATCTGGTAATGAGCAATTCTTCCCTTTTCTATTTTCAACCAGTGACCCAAAGGTCCGCGCATCGCGCCGGTAAGGCCAATACCCTCTGCTTTTGACGGCATCTTAAAGCTTTTAAAAACCGGCTTGCCCGGTTCAAGCTCAGCCAACCATTGCACCATTAAATCGGCTATCTTCTCCGTTTCCAGCACACGGGCCATATTCCTGTCCATAACAGAGACCCCTCTTTGATAATCACCTTTAATCCACAGTCGCGCCAGCGGCCCACCTTCTACGGATTTGCCGTCATAGCGAGGTGCTTTTACCCAGGAATAAGCGCCTGATTTCTCCCGGTTTGGTATGGTTTTGCCCTGAGCGGGATGTTGTGCTCCCGCTTCTTCGTCATACCAGGAATTTCGCAGATGCTCTGCAATAAGGTTGCTGTTTACTTCTTTGTTCTGTCCGTGAATTAACGCTCCGGAGGGAAAATATCGTTTTTGGTTATTCTCAGGGTGGGTAAATAGTCCAAACTCCAGAAAATCGGCAGCTCTGGTACCGATATGATAATAGTCGGAGTAGGTTTCAGCCAAAATCATCATATCGGTCATCATCACATCTTTAATGAAGGCTCTTACTTTTTTTAATTTTGATTGGAAATCAGCAAGAATATCCGCTGCCGGAGGCACAGTACACCCACCTGCCAACAATCCTTGATTGTGGGGAGCTTTGCCTGCCAGAAGCGTTACCATCTCATGGTTTAACCGGGCTATATCCAAAGCTTGTTGATAGTGCTTCATCAACAGGTCATTCTTCTTTTTTGATAAACGAAACCCCTTGGTATATCCGGGGGCAAACGGACCCATGTCGGGTCCCTCTACATAGTCGGGCAAGCCATAGATGTAGAAATGCCGGAAATGGTCCTGCATAAAGTCCGCACCCAGGATTAAATTGCGCAATAGTGCACCGTTACGGGGCGGCCGTATTTGCGCAGCATCTTCCAGGGCCATTGCAGCCGCCGTTCCGTGCGCAGCAGAGCAAATACCGCAGATCCTTTGTGATAAATAACCGGCATCCCGCGGGTCTCTGCCTTTAAGGATTAGCTCAAATCCCCGGAAAAAATCTACGCCGCAGCGGGCATCTACCACTGCGCCGTTTTCGATGGAAACTTCCACAGAACAGGAATTCTGGGCCCGGGTAATTGGCCCCAGTGTGATTTTTGATGGCATAGCTTCTCCGTCCTTACCGCTTTTTGCCCAGGCCTTGCATTAATTTGCCTATGGTCTTTAACCCTTTCTTTGTGCCTGAAAATCCCTTTTTATATGTACTGGCAAGCCTGCCGGTCAGGATAGTACCTGTTAAGTGCGCACCAATACCAAGGGCGGTGGCCGCTGCAGTTATGGCGCCTACCCGGTTAGCGGTTACCCGGGTCCCCGGCAGGTACACATCTGAGAGATGCTCAAAAAACGGCGCGTTGCCATCGGGAAACTCAGGATTAACACAACCAATACACGGGGCATTAGCTTTCACCGGCCAGCTTAAATGTTCTCCACTCCATTGACGATTAGGGCAGTCGGCAAAGGTGTCCGGCCCTTTGCATCCAACCTTGTAGAGGCACCAAGGCTCTCCTGGCTGTTTGGCAAAAATACTGTTGTCAAAGTAATGGCGCCGTTGGCATTGGTTGTGGATGGTCTCTTTGTAGAACAACAGAGGCCGGCCAAAACTATCCAGCTTGGGCTCGCCAAAACGTATCAGGTGAACCAGCGTCCCCATCATCCAGTCAGGATTGACAGGACAGCCCGGCACGTTTATCACCCTGTTGTCCAATACGGACTGCACCGGCAGCGAACCGGTGGGGTTGGGCGAGGCGGCAAAAGGTCCGCCAAATGAGGCGCAGGTGCCCACCGCTATTACATGCCGGGCCTTTGCCCCCAGTTCCTGTACTGCCTGCAGGGCGGTCAGAGGTTCCCCGTTGCGCCAGCCAACTACCGAATAAAGCCCGTTAGACTTGACGGGTACGGTTCCTTCAACCACTAAAATATATTTGCCGGGCCATCTAACCATGGCATCATCCAGGATTCCGGTGGCCATATCTCCTTCTGCCGTCATATTTAAATAAAAATACCGGAAGTCAATCAGATCCGTGAGCACATCCCAGTAACCCGGGTCCAGTGAATTCATAAACGAAAGAGCGTCTCCGCCACAAGTATTGGTACCCAGCCAGAGGAGTGGGGACTTCGGCCGGGACTGTTTACCGGCCTTTTTAACCTTAAACAAGGCCTCTCTCCACCCTTCCGGTAACCGATTTTATGCTAATATCATGGTTAATTTGTAATAGTTTAGCCTGCTTAATGCAGGCTATTCAAAAAATCCTCCTGACCGAAGGTTTTCCATTTTTAAAATTCGGTCTAATTTTCCATTCATCAAAAGTGAGGTTTTGATAAAAAATGAAGATATAGATGAAAGGAGCTGACCTAAATGAAACACAATCCGGATGATCGTAGCGATAATGTAGAACGTATTCAGAAAAACATTGACATGACCATCGAAAACATGCACCGTGCAGATGAAATGATCGAGAAAACAGATGACCCCAACATGAAGAAAACCCTCAAAGAAAAGAACGACCGCAGGGAGCATGCATTAGGTGGTATGCGCCTGGAGATTGAAGATGAGGCAAAAGCCAGAGAAAAAAGAAAGTAAAGCAAGAATACCAATAGTTTTACTTCCTCTATAATGACCAAACTACTAACACAAAAATAACCCGGCATGTCGCCGGGTTGCTATTTTTTGTGGAGTTAAGAATTATTTTACAATGTAGACATTACATTGTGCTCCCTGCAGCACTGCATTACTTACACTGCCGAAGAGAACTTTTTTCAAACCACTTAAACCTTTACTCCCTAATATGATAATATCGTACCCTTCAGCTTCAGCCAATTTATTTATGATTGTAGCCGGATGGCCTTCTTCAAAGATTGGGGTTACTTTTAATTTTTTGCTTTCCAAAAGTTCCACCGCTTCTGATAAAATATGCTGGCTATCGCTTTTTGCTTTATGTTTTAACTGATTGTAATACTCTAAATGCTCATTTGCCGGAAATGCCACTTCTCCATGGCTCTCTGGCCTGTAATTAAGAACATGTATTACACTGACTTCTTCTACATTATATCCCCCGGCAATATATACCGTTTCTTCTAAAGCCCGCTTGCTTTGTTCCGACCCATCTACGCACACCAAAATTTTCATCTGGTATCATCCCCTTTACTGGCTTTAATTCTATAATTCGGCATGTGTTAAAAATTTCCTGCTACTCTTCTCCGGTGGCTGGTGGGGATTTACGGAAACAGACGGCACTTGCTAAGTAGAGATTAATTGGTCCGATAGAAACCAACCTTAAGTACGTCTAATAGTCGTAGTGCATAACACAGCAGCTCTTTCTGGTCTTGCGGTGTATCAGCGTCCATTTGCTGCACCCATTTGTGGTCCATGGAATCAAAGAGCAGCACCACCACTTCCAAAGCATCCTTTTGGTTAACTTTAGGGTCCCATAGGGTTTGATCGTAGTCCGCTAACAGTTGGCTATTCTTTTTCCTCAAGGAAACAAGCATTCCATCTGCATTTGAACGCACCCCGGAGGGCAGTTTGGATATGCCCAACAGAAAGCGAAAGGTTAGTGGCTGGTCTATGGCCAGTTGGTTCTTCCATCTAAGAAAACTGGCCAGGCGTTCAAAAAGGTCCTGAGGCATCTGTTGCATAAACTGATCTAGTTCCTTCTGGACTTCAGCCAGTACTTTCTGCAAGCACGCCAGGTATAGCTTTTGTTTATTCGAATAGTAGTGAAAGAGCAGTCCTTTGGCCATGCCTACCTGCTCCATAATATGGTTGGTGGAGGCTTTATTGTACCCTTGCAGAGCAAACTCCCGAATAGCAACATTAAGAATTCTCTCTCTGGTCTGTTCTGCCTTGCTCAGTTCTTCCCTCATGACTCTAGCTCCTCAAAAAAATGGATTACACTATTATAAAAAGCCTGGGGCTGATCGTAATTGGCAATATGGCCTGCATCTTTTATAAATTCCCGTTTCACAAAAGGGTTTTCCTTAAGCTTCGGCCATAGTTTTTCAATTTCCTTATTTATAGCAGTATCTTTTTCGCCCTGGAGAAGTAGTACAGGAATGATAGATTCGTATAGCACTTGGGTGTAATCATAGTTGGCTAATTCACAGCGAAGCTGGTAGATGGTTTTTCGCTGACCATAGGCTACTTTCAGGTCTGCAGCGAAACGTTGTTGAGCTTCTGGCTTATCGGTGGTAGTCTTCGGCAGAGTCTTAGCCATCCAATTGGGGAAAAGTCCAGGCAAAAAAATATCAGATAGCCAAGCCCCGGCTTTAATAGCCATTTTGGGGAGCTTAAGCTTCGGGGTGGTGCCAAAGGTAATGAGGCTCTTAAACAATTGGCTTTGCTGCTGTAAGATTTCTAAGGCAACTACTCCTCCCATAGAACAGGCGATGACGTGAGGTTGCTCCCATTTATGGGCATGCATCCATTGAATCACATCGAACGCCAGAGCTGAAATCTTCATATCATCAGGGTTATCGCCAGGAGGGCGAGTGGAGTTACCCTGACCACGTAAAGAAAGTGCTGCTACTGAGTAATCCTTTGCCAGGCGAGTAAACTCCCGGTCAAACTGACTAAGATTCGCTCCCAAGCCATGGAGGAAAAGGACGCGATCCTTACCTGGTGTTTCCTGTAACCGATAGGCTAGTTTGTGCGTTCTAAGTTCAAAAAAACGTTCCATTATAACCCCTCCCTTTTGACCTAATGGTCAATTCAATATTATTATAACTAATATTGACCACCCGGTCAATGACTGTTCTGAGAATTTCTTCTATACATTTCCACATGACGGTTGAAAAAACGCGCTTATCAGGTGTCGACGCAACCGATTTATATGGCCAAAAGGCCTAAGATTTTTCAGGACGTCCTTTCTATTGATGCGTGATATTCCTGGATTGGTTTGATATTAATATTTTTCTCTCTGAGCATTTCCATGGCTGTAACTGCGGCTCTGGCGCCGGTTACAGTGGTGGTGTAGGGAACTCTGTACTGCAGCGCGCTCCTTCTTATGGATAAGGAGTCTTTACGTGCTCTGGCGCCGGCAACGGTAGCTAAGGATAAACGCTGCTCCTAACGTCAAATAAATGGCAAACTTAGAGGAATTTGACAAGTTTTGTTGAAGATAATATACAGTTAATTTATCCCGGGGGAGCATTTACTATGGAAAAATTCTGTGGCAGATTCATGGAAGCCCTGCTTCACATTGACCGTATAAAAGCTAAAGAGATTTTAGCTGAATTCCGCAGCACTGGAAAAAGTATTTATGACTTTTTTGATGAAGTGGTTGCTCCCGCTCTGGAAATAATCGGAGAGGGCTGGGAAGAAGGCTCTATTACTCTTTCCCAGGTCTATATGAGTGGTAAAATCTGTGAAGAACTGACTGACCTACTGCTTGCGGATTATGAAACACAAGTACCTAACCAGGCTAAAATTGCTATTGCAACGTTAATTGACCACCATGCCTTGGGTAAGCGAATTATCCTGTCTTTTCTGCGTGCCCGGGGATATAAAATCTTGGATTACGGTTATGGACTGGGTGTAGATGAACTGGTTGATTTGGTGTTGAAGGATCGCTTAGACATTTTGCTTATTTCTACATTAATGCTCCCTTCCGCTTTAAAAATTAAACCCCTTATAGAAAAACTCCGGGCCAAGGGTACAGATGTAATGGTCATCGTAGGCGGCGCTCCATTTGTACTAGATGAGCAGTTGTGGCAAGAGGTTGATGCCTATGCAATGGGAAAAAACCCCTATGACGCGTTGGAGCTTATCGAAGGGATGAGTGTAAACCGATGCTGATTCCAAAAATGACACCATTTCAACGTGTAATGACTGCTCTGAGTCATCAGGAACCAGACCGAGTGCCTTTTTTTCTCTTACTAACCATGCATGGTGCCAAAGAGCTTAGCATCTCAATTGAAGATTACTTTTCAAAAGCAGAGCATGTTGTCAATGGGCAACTTTTAATGCAAAGAAAATACGGTCATGACTGTATCTACACTTTTTTTTATGCAGCAATAGAGGTTGAAGCCTGGGGTGGAGAAATTGTATACACTGAAGACGGGTCACCAAACTCAGGCAGACCTTTTATTCGCTCTCTGGATGCAATTAAATCCCTTGAACCGCCGAGGCCAGACAAAGTAAACTGCCTGGTAAAGGTATTGGAAGCTACAACGCAGCTAAAGTTAAGGGTTGGCAATAACCTGCCAATAATTGGGGTAGTGATGTCGCCGTTTTCTCTTCCCGCTATGCAGCTTGGCTTCGACAAATATATTGAGCTGCTGTACGAACAAGGAGATCTTTTCTGGCAGCTTATGCGAGTAAATAGCCAGCACTGTGTAGACTGGGCTAATGCCCAGTTAGCAGCCGGAGCAACAGCAATCTGTTATTTTGACCCGCTCTCCTCATCTGACATCATACCAAGAGACTTATATATCAAAACCGGCTACAAAGTTGCTAAGCAAGCGTTAAGCCAAATCAAAGGACCTACTGCAACACACCTGGCATCAGGGAGAGCTTTGCCAATTTCTAATCTGGTTAGCCAAACTGGAACAGCCGCCATAGGAATAAGTGCATTAGATGAACTATCTGAAGTAAAGGAACACTGCAAGGACCGGCTTTCCATATTGGGCAATCTAAATGGGATTGCAATGACCAAATGGACGACCCAACAGGCGGAAGAAGCTGTCAAAAATGCTATTTGCAAAGCAGGCAAAGGTGGCGGATTTATCTTAGCCGATAACCATGGAGAAATTCCTTACCAAGTTAGTGATCAGGTGCTGATGGCAATATCAGAATCTGTCAGGACATGGGGTCAATATCCTCTGGATTGGGTGAACGGCTATGAAAAATAAGCTCTGCATTGCGGCTTGTAGTAATATTGCCCCTGAAATACAAAGTGCATTAAACGCTTCAGGAAATGAATCTGTCGAAGTGATCCATTATCCTGCCCTTTGTATCCAGCGCAAAGGCTGGAAGGATGCAGTCACCCAAGCACTCTCCCTCATTCCTCCGGACTGTGAGCAAACTATATTCATCGGCACCGATAGTTGCCTGCCTGAAAAAGAAGCACTTGCTATGACAAACAACCCTCGTATATACAATTTGGAACAGTGCTTTCATTTACTTGTATCCAAGTCTCTTACACAAAAATATCTTAACGAAGGTGCCTACCTTTTAACTCCCGGTTGGTTAAAAAACTGGCAAGATTATTTAGAGCAGTGGGGATTTAAAAGAGACGATGCCAGTGAGTTTTTCCGCGATTTTGCAAAAAAATTAGTTCTTCTGGATAGCAGGCTAAATGAAACTGAACCGATAAAGAACATTGAGGATTTATCAGAGTATCTGCAAATACCCTATGAGGTAATACCAGTAGGGCTTGACCACTTAATTCTGATAATCAATTCACTGATTCTTGAATGGAAGCTATCCAAGGAAAAAGAACAAGTACGGGACACCCGGGATTATGCCAATAGTCAGCTCGCCGACTATGCGATGATTTTAGATATAATGAGCAAGTTATACAAAGCCACCAATGAAGAAGAAATCATTTCAAATATCTTAGACCTTTTTACCATGCTTTTTGCTCCTCAACAGCTCTCCTACATTCCTATAATCGATGGTAAAACCGCAAGCCCTGTTTACAGAGGAGACAAAAAGCCCTGCTTGGATAAGCTCCGTGAAATCGCCCTATTAATGAAGGCGCCGTATCGTTGGCATACAAACCGTCAAGGATTTCTGCTTAGGTTGGGACAGGGCCAGGATTGCTGGGGCGTTTTGGACGTTGCGGGCATTACTTTCAGCGAGCATAAAAACCGTTATTTAAATGTGGCGCTAAATATTACTGGCGTATGCGGATTGGCCATCTCAAATGCCCGGCAATATAAAAAGATTAAACAAACAGAAGAGGCCATTGCCGAAGAAAAGGAGCGCTTGCTAGTTACCTTGCACAGTATCGCAGACGGTGTTATTACAACCGATGCGGCAGGAATTATTCAGTTAATCAATCCTGTTGCTGCCGAGCTCACTGGTTGGAAACAGAATGAGGCATATGGCAAATCCCTAGAAGATGTTTTGCAGATAATAAATGAAATCTCAGGCGATGAATGTGAAAACCCCGTTACTAAGGTTTTAGAAACAAGCCGTCACATCAAACTCAGGGATAAGGCCGTACTTGTAGCTAAGACCGGTACAGAAAGGCATATTGTAAAAAGCGCAGCACCCATTCTTGATAAAAGCGATAATGTTCTGGGTATTGTTCTCGTCTTCCGCGATGTGACTGAAGACAGAAGAATTCAAGAAGAAATGCTTAGGTCGAATAAACTTGAATCGGTTTCCACTTTGGCAGGGGGCATTGCCCATGATTTTAATAATCTTCTAACTGTTATACTGGGCAACTTATCACTGGCTAAGTTATATGCCGACGAAAACAACAAGGTTATGGCAAAAATCTGTGAAATTGAAAAAGCGGCTAAAAATGCACAAGGTTTAACCAAACGATTATTAACTATCTCAAAAGGCGGCGCTCCCATAAAAAAAGTTACTAACCTTGGTCCATTAATTCGCGAATGGGCGGAGTTTGTACTAAGCGGTTCCAACGTAGCTTGTGATTATGATCTGCCGCATGATCTACACCCCGTTGAAATTGACCAGGGGCAATTAAACCAGGCAATTAACAATTTGCTTCTCAATGCGAAAGAAGCCATGCCAAATGGCGGCTCTATATCCGTAAAGGCTTGCAATGTTACTTTTTCCGGAGAAGGAATTCACAGTAAAAAGTTAGCTGAAGGAAAATATCTCCGCATTTCGTTCCAGGACCAGGGCAAGGGAATACCGCCCACTATCATAGACCGTGTTTTCGACCCATTCTTCACAACTAAACCAGAGGGCAGCGGCTTGGGTCTCTTTACAGCGTATTCTATAATAAAACACCATAATGGCACGATTGAAGTCACATCAGAAATTGACGCAGGTACTGTGTTTACAATTCACCTGCCGGTATCGGAGGCGTGCCTTCCCGAGGAGCTGCCTGTTACAAACATTCCAATTAAGAGCAAAGGAAAAGTTTTAGTTATGGATGACGACCAAATGATTCGTGCTTTTGCCGATGAAATGTTAAAATATTTGGGTTATGACGTGGGCTTTGCCAGTGATGGAGCCGAAGCCATCAGAAAATACCAAAGCGCCCTGAACGCAGGAAAACCCTACGATGTCGTAATCATGGATTTAACCGTACGTGGCGGTATGGGAGGCAAAGAAGCTTTCGACGAGCTCATAAAAATAGATCCTGAGATTAAAGGTATTGTCTCCAGCGGTTATTCAGATGATCCAATCATGGCCCATCATTCCAGGTATGGTTTTAAGAAAGCTATTTCCAAACCATACCAGATAGAAGAAATGGCCAATGTTCTCAACGAGCTGATTAATACTTGATTAGAAAATTATCATGTGTAATAAGCACTTCAGTGTGAAGTGCTTGTTTTTTTTCTGTCATGCCTCTATATTCCCTCACCCTTCGGCAGTGCCTACCGGGTTAACAAGTCTTTTACTTGCAGTTGGGTTGTTATACCGGACCTGCTCCCTGAGAATACTAGAAAGGCGCGCGCTTTTGTACTGTTTATCTTAGCAGCTTCGCTATCTGCGAAGCGTTATAATTTTCTCTAGTAGTATAATAAAGCCAAGTCCTAAGACTTGACTTTATCCCCTTCCCTAATGAATTTAAGATTCTCTAATTGATGCGTGATATTCCTGGATTGGTTTGATATTAATATTTTTCTGACTGAGCATTTCCATGGCTGTAACTGCGGCTCTGGCGCCGGTTACAGTGGTGGTGTAGGGAACTCTGTACTGCAGCGCGCTCCTTCTTATGGATAAGGAGTCTTTACGTGCTCGGGCGCCGGCAACGGTGTTGATAACAAAGTCCACTTCCCTGTTTTTGATCATATCAACAACATGGGGCCTACCTTCTGCTACCTTGTTGATTACATCTGTGGTGATGCCGAGTTCATTCAGGTATTTAGCAGTCCCCCTGGTGGAGACAATTTTCATACCCAGTGCCTGCAGCCTGGCGGCTATTGCCGCGATGGGCTGCTTATCCTGATCTTTGACACTGATAAAGATCCTGCCGGAAATGGGGATGATGTTGTTACTGGCAGCCTGTGATTTGGCGTAGGCAAGGCCGAAATCATCATCTATTCCCATTACTTCACCGGTGGACTTCATTTCCGGTCCCAGGAGAACATCGACGCCGGAAAACTTGTTAAAAGGGAAGACTGCTTCTTTGACGGCGACGTGAGGAATTTGCACTTCATCGGTTATTCCCTGCCCTGCCAGACTGTGGCCGCTGATAACTCGTGTCGCAAGTTTGGCAAAAGGTATCCCGGTAACTTTACTGACAAAAGGAATGGTCCTTGAAGCACGCGGATTTACCTCCAGGATGTAGATGTCCCCATTTTTTACGGCATACTGGATATTCATCAGACCGCAAACGCCTAGTTCTGTGGCCAATGCTTTTGTTTGAACCCTGATTTCTTCGATGATATCACTGCTAATGGAATAAGGGGGCAGCGAGCAGGCCGAATCGCCGGAATGGATACCCGCCTCCTCGATATGCTCCATAATACCTGCGATTAGAGTGTTTGTCCCGTCGGAGACGGCATCAACATCCACCTCAATGGCGCCTTCCAGGTATTTGTCAATCAGGACCGGATGTTCCGGGGAAGCGACCATCGCCCGATTCATATAATCCAGCAGATTGTCGTCACTGTAGATGATTTCCATGGCCCTGCCGCCGAGGACATAGGAAGGACGGACAATAACAGGGTAGCCGATGTTTTGCACCGCGGCCAGCGCCTCCTCCACCGAAACGGCGGTTACACTTTCCGGTTGTTTCAGCTCTAGTTTATCCAACAGTTCCTTAAAACGCTTCCTGTCCTCAGCACGGTCAACAGAGTCCGGTGATGTGCCAAGAATCTTAACTCCAGCCTGCCAAAGAGTCATGGCCAGCTTAAGCGGTGTCTGTCCACCGAATTGGAGAATAACGCCTCTGGGTTTTTCCAGCTCAATAATGTTCATCACATCTTCAGCAGTCAGCGGCTCAAAATAAAGCCTATCGGCAGTATCATAGTCGGTACTTACCGTTTCGGGGTTGCAGTTGACCATAACCGCTTCATAACCAAGATCACGGCAGGCCATAACGGCATGGACACAGCAATAGTCAAATTCGATGCCCTGACCGATGCGGTTTGGCCCCGATCCCAGGATAATTATTTTTTCACGCTCACCGGGTGCCGCTTCGCAGACCGTAACGTCTTTCTGTGCACCAGCCGACCGGTATGGCTTTTCGTAGGTGGAGTAGAAATAGGGCGTGTACGCTCTAAACTCGGCGGCGCAGGTGTCCACCATCTTATAAACGGGTAAAACGCCTAGCTCTTTGCGCCGACTGCGGACTGCGTTTTCACTATCGCCAAGGAGGTGGCCGATTCTTTTGTCGGAGAGGCCGTATTCCTTCGCTTTGCGCAGCAATTCCGGGGGCAGGGCTTCCGTCTTGCCGGCATCGGCAAAGCAGGCCACTTTGTCTTCCAGGGCCACAATTTGTCTGATATTATAGAGAAACCAGGGATCTATTTGAGTGATTTCATGAATTTCTTCAATTGTCAGCCCACGCCTGAATGCTTCGCCAATATAGAGCAGTCTTTCACTGTTGGGAATATGCAGTTTTGAGCGGATATTCATCATATCCGCCTCCTGGCGCTCAAAGCCGAAGCAATCCAGTTCCAGGCTTCTGATTGCCTTATTTAAGGCTTCCTTAAATGTTCTGCCGATAGCCATCGCCTCGCCCACAGACTTCATCTGTGTCGTCAGGGTGGCGTCGGCTTCCGGAAATTTTTCAAAGGCGAAGCGGGGAGCCTTTACGACAACATAGTCGATAACAGGTTCGAAACTGGCCGGTGTTTCCCTGGTGATATCGTTGGGTATTTCATCCAAGGTCAGGCCCACAGCCAGTTTGGCGGCGATTTTGGCAATGGGGAAGCCGGTGGCTTTGGATGCCAATGCCGAGCTTCTCGACACTCTGGGGTTCATTTCAATTACTACCAGGCGGCCGTCCTGCGGGCTGATACCAAACTGGATGTTGGAGCCGCCGGTGTCCACACCGATCTCCCTGATAATCGCTATTGCCGCATCTCTCATGCGCTGGTATTCCTTGTCTGTGAGGGTCTGCGCCGGAGCTACGGTGATGCTGTCTCCTGTGTGGATTCCCATGGGATCAAAGTTTTCAATGGAGCAGATAATGACCACATTGTCTTTTTTGTCCCGCATGACTTCCAGCTCGAATTCCTTCCATCCCAGGACAGATTCTTCTACCAGGACCTGTTTTGTCGGGCTCAGATCCAAGCCTTTTTCAAGGATTTCCCGGTATTCCTGAATGTTATAAGCAATGCCGCCCCCGGTACCCCCCAGTGTGAATGCGGGACGCAAAATAGCCGGGAACCCGATTTCCCCGATAACATCAAGGCCTTCAGCAAGTGAAGACACAGCAAAGCTCTGCGGAACATCCAGACCCACTTTTTGGATAGCTGCCCGAAACAGTTCTCTGTCTTCAGCTTTCTTAATGGCGTCTATACCGGCACCAATCAGTTCAACTCTGTATTTATCGAGGATGCCTTTTTCGGCCAGCTCCACAGTAAGGTTTAAGGCCGTCTGACCGCCGATGGTCGGCAGGATGGCGTCGGGCTTTTCTTTATCGATAATCATCTCCAGAATATCGGTGTTCAATGGTTCAATATAGACAGCATCGGCCATCTCCGGATCTGTCATGATGGTGGCCGGATTGGAATTTACCAGGACAATTTTATACCCTTCTTCACGCAGAGCTTTGCAGGCCTGTGTGCCGGAGTAGTCAAATTCGCAGGCTTGGCCGATTACAATGGGGCCTGAGCCGATCACCAGTATTTTTTCGATATCCGTCCGTTTCGGCATTACGCTTTGCCCCCAATCATTGCCCTGAATTTTTTGAAGATATGGGTGGAGTCGTTTGGGCCGGGACCGGCCTCCGGGTGGTGCTGGACGGAAAAAACAGGCAGTTCCACATGCTGCATACCCTCTTCCGTCCCGTCGTACAGGTTGCGATGCGTCAGCCGCACCTGCCCTCCCAGGCTTTTGATATCCACACAGTAATTATGGTTTTGTGCGGTAATCTCCACCCTTTCTGTTTCCAGATCCATGACGGGATGGTTACCACCATGGTGGCCAAACTTCAGTTTGTATGTCCTGCCTCCCATGGCCAAACCAAGAATCTGGTGACCAAGGCAGATGCCGAAAATCGGTATTTTACCAAGCAGTTTTTTGGTATTTTCTATCGCATAGGTCACTGTTTCAGGGTTGCCGGGGCCATTGGAGAGTAATACGCCGTCAAAGTTTTTCTCAAGCAATTGCTCCGCAGGCGTTGTCGCCGGCACCACTGTGACGGCAAAACCTGCCTCCGCCAGATTCCTTAAGATATTATGCTTGACCCCAAAGTCGTAAACCGCCACATTAAGCGGTTTGTCTTCTTTCCCTACAGACCTGCACCAGGGAGCGCAGCCCTTGTTCCAGGAAAAAGTTTGCGCTGCAGACACTTCCTCTACCAGATCAAGCTCCGCAATCCCGGGATGCGAGCGTACTTTGTGAAGCAGGCTTTCCACACTGAAATCAAAAGTGGAGATGATGCCCATCTGCGAGCCGTTATTGCGCAGATGAGCGGTAAGTGCTCTGGTATCTATCCCTTCTATGCCGACAATCTTGTTTTCCTTAAGGTAGTTACCAAGCGATTTGCACCTGCCTGAGGAATCAGCAGCACGCCAGTTGCTCGGGAAATCCAGGTATTCTTTAACGACAAAACCTTCCACCTTAGGCCTGCCGGATGATTCCGCATCTTCATCGTTTACACCGTAATTACCTATCTGCGGGCAAGTCATTGTGACAATCTGGCCTTTATAGGAAGGGTCCGTAAGTATCTCCTGGTAACCGGTCATAGAGGTGTTAAAGACAACCTCTCCAATTACTTCTCCTTCAGCCCCGAAACCTGTCCCCTCAAAAACTGTCCCGTCGGCCAGAACCATTAGTGCCTTGTTCATTTTCAGCCACCTTTTTCAAATATTTTTCAAAGCAAATGCAAAGCAAAGACACCTTCGTTCCCGGAGACGGTGTTTCACCTGGCATGTTTAAGGTTGCCGTCCATTGTACCGCTCACGTTTTCCCTTTCCTCGGCGAAATCAAAGCCCGTCCAGATACCTATGGAGCCCAGCACAGAGTCCTGGGGATGATACTTACGGAAGATCTTAAAATAGTAAGCCGCCTCACGGCTGTTAATTGTTGCTTTGGGGTTTTCGGCCTTAATACGTTCATATTCTCCTTCACTTATCTCG
The DNA here is from genome assembly GCF_000174415.1 of Dethiobacter alkaliphilus AHT 1. Classification (NCBI taxonomy): domain Bacteria; kingdom Bacillati; phylum Bacillota; class Dethiobacteria; order Dethiobacterales; family Dethiobacteraceae; genus Dethiobacter; species Dethiobacter alkaliphilus. Next base: position 93,097 of record NZ_ACJM01000005.1, on the reverse strand, counting down.
CTCTCCGCCAATCTTTCGCCCAAGCTTTCACAACCTGCCCCCTGTGTGTACTGCACCTTGTAGCGCCACAAAATGTCTTCAGGCAAATAATTGGTGCTTTGGAATGCCTTCCTTAAAATCCATTTTTCAATTTTACTGCCGTCTTCTTCGGATTGGCGGATTTTCAGCTCGGGTGGTATCTTCATGGCCAAGTCAATCATGGACACGTCCAAGAATGGCACTCTTAATTCCAGGCTAAAATACATACCCATGCGATCGGCACGCTGCAGGTTAATATTGTGCAAAGTCCCAATGCCACGCCTGCCTTCCTTATTTTGCTCCTGCACAGGAAAATTCTTCATGTAATGATACCCGTTAAACAGCTCGTCGGCTCCCTCTCCGGTTAAAACCACCGTCACGTAATCGGCAGCAAGCTTGCAGGTAAAGTAACAAGGAACAGCACAGCGTACCAGTGAAGGGTCATATGTTTCCAGTTTATTGATAACCGTAGGCAGGGCTTCATAGTAATCGTCTTCTTTAAAGATTAATTCGTGGTGTGTAGAGCCAATGTGTTTGGCGGCAATTCGAGATGCCTTAAGGTCATCGCTTTCTACACCGAATTTGTCCTTCATGCCTACAACAAAGGTATGCAGATTCGGAATTTCCTCGGCGGCAATGGCAGCCACCAGACTGCTGTCCAGGCCGCCGCTGCAGAAAGAACCGACGTGGATTTCTTTATCGGCTAACAGCCTTTTTTTGACGGCGACGATGAAATTTTCCCTGATCTTTTCGCACACTTCTTCCACATCGGTAAGTAGATGGTCTTGAATCTCCGGCACCTGATAATACTGCACAAACCCTTTTTCCGGAGTATAGTAGGTTCCGGCAGGAAATTCGTGAACCTCGTCCACGCCGGCCAGGCTCATGGCGCCCAGTTCCGAGGCGAAATATAGATTGCCGCGAACATACCCGTAATACAGAGGTTTAATGCCAACGGGATCCCGGGCCAGCATAAAACTATCGTTGCTGTAGATTGCAAATGCAAACATCCCATCCAGCTCTTTTACGCAATCAGGGCCCTTTTCCTGATACAGATGCAGAATAACCTCCGAATCGGAATCCGTCATAAAATGATATTTATTACCCAATCTTTCTCTTATTTTCATAAAATTATAAATTTCACCATTGCAGATTATACCTGCCTGCCCGTCGTTAGCCAAGATGGGCTGGCGGCCTTTCTTAACATCAACTATGGAAAGCCTGGTATGACCAAAAACAATCTTATTGAAAGTATGGATATCACGGTCATCGGGACCCCGATGGGGCATGGCATCCAGCATCCTGTTCACAGTGCTAATATCATTGACTCCCAAACACCCGGCAATACCACACATAAAATAGTCACCTTCCTTGAATTTTTAATATGGCTTTCCTACTGGCATACACAACATTCATGCTGCAAAGCGATGATATTTTCCATATTAGTCCCCCGCCAAAAGAAAAACGCCTCTAAGACAAAAACAGTCTCAGAGGCACCATTGCCTGAAAAACATTATACGCTTTCCATAATATTAAATTATTTTAAATTTATGCTGATTAAATGGAGATGCAATGGGATTTTCTTAACTAATCCGCATCGAACTCCTTTTTGCGCATTATATTACATATCTCTTTATCCTGTCAAGCAAGCAAAACCAGCATTGCTCTGCAGCAAAGCATGCACCGCACACCACACCCATTGCCAGACCATTAGCACCAAAAATTCTACTAAGCAGAGACATAAATTCTCTGCCCCGAAAAACAATATGGATAAAATAAAGACTGCCCTCAGGCAGTCTTTGTGAAGTCAGTGGTTATAAATCATGGGGCATGTGGTGCTCTAAATCTACAGACAATCCCAGATGCAATTCGTTTTGAACGGGTATACTGATTACATTTTTGTTGCCTATAATAAATCCGTGCATAAACGGCGGTCTGTCACCACTTTGCGGGTTAACCTGCATGATATATTGCATAGTAGCTTCCGGCACACTGTCTCTGTTTACAAACAAAAACGGCGTGTGTTTTCCCAAATGCGCCAAGGAAGCGGAAGAAACCAAGTACTGCCAAGGCTGAGGAAGGACAAACGTAAACGCATGCCCGTCAGGCTCATTTCTATCCCAGCCCACCTCAGCAACGGGGCTTCTGTACCGACTGAATCTTACGGCCAAGGTAAAAATATCATCGGCACTAATGACGTCTACAAAACCAGCCAAGCCTTGCACCTCATTAATCACGCTTTGAGGAATGGCATTAGTAGTACCAACAATATAAACTCGTGGGTTATTTATCTGCTCTAATGCCATGCGGGTATGCCGCGGTAAAGTTGGCCCCTCAGTCAATAATATTGGCACTCCGGAGTGGGCGGAATATGCACCGGTAATATGCCCGCCATGATTGGGATCAGTAGAAATGAGAAACACATCTTGAGGCACACATAACTCGTTTAGAATACGGTGAGCAGTGTGAAACACATCATCCGGTCCTAAAATTCTCCGTACAGTGAATCCCATGAATTGGATTGCTCGCATCACAAGATCCGAAAACTCACCGATTAATACTACTTGAGCTTCACCCATGCCGGTTGGGGCCAATCGCCTGATAGCTGCTAAGACAAATGGGTCTATTCGGTTAGGATCAGTTAGAAATAACGGCCCATCGATGGGATGGTGCATAAGAGGAGTACCGATAATCGCTTCTGAGAAATTTTCCGAGGACGCCAGATATACTGTTACAGGGCTGATACCGGCAAACGCCATTTCAGCAACTGGATATTGAGTTTGACTAAAGTCACTACCTAGCGCTCTGGTAGTATTAGTCGTATTACGAGTGCTCCAAGGCAAAAACAAGTCACCTGGATTTATAAAACGTTCTGCACTCACGATATAACCTCCTTTATATCAATACTGATATATCCTATGAGGTATAGTGAGCAAACGTTACTTCCCGGTCCCCCTAGACTTGAGAAGTTCCTGAATACGACAAAGAAAAAGCCCCAAGGTTTTGGGGCATAAGCTGTTTTAGCAATACTTATTTAACCCAATGCAGTCTTCAGCACTTATTGCCGGAACAAGTTGATATAGTATCCTTCATTCCATGTGGACTCATTGATCTACATGTTAGGCAGGTACACTTCAAAAATACGAACCGTCGGCGGCTCTTGCACAATGTCTTTTAAAGCTTCCTGAAGCTTGGGTCCTGCGGTACCCAAGGCCGCTTCGGCATCTTCATTTGTTTCCCAGAGAGAAAATGCACCGTAATCGCCTTTGGCTTCATCACTGAAGAATGTTGAGCTTTTAAATCCTTTCAAGGTGGCATGAAGCTGTGCAAACTGATCGGCCATCCCTGTTGCTTGCTCCTGCATCCCCGGCCCAATATTAAACATTACTAACGTTGCATACATAGTTTTTCCTCCTTTTATCGTGTATTCCCAATGAATCAAATCTATTAAGGAAATTGCTGGAGTTTTACCTCGCTGATCTGAATTACGGGTGTGATATCAGTGTAATTGGGAAGATCACCCATAAACGTTGCAACATGAGGCAGAAAAGCTGCTTGAAATTCCTCCATCGAGTCGAAATACATATGACCCATGGCGAGAAATGGCGCCGGCGCACCCGGCTCTCCCCCACTTAACCCCACCTCTACAGCCCCGCCTTTTAGCGCAGTCCCCAACTTTTCCTTTACCAGTGACATATGATTATTGCAGTAATAATCAATGTCAAATTTCTTGCCCTCTGAATTTGGGTACAAAACACTTACCTTAATCATTTCTTTTCCTCCTTTTTTAATTTCCTGTGCACGGAAATAATCTATGACTGATGAGTAGGTTCTAACCTTTTATAAAATTAAAATAACCGACCTTAATATATGGTCGGTTACGCTACTGGCTCCTCCCGGGCAAAGCGTCCATATAAGCCCTGAAATCACAGCCCCCATAAACGGGTGGGAAGCAAAGTGAGTAGTATGCCAGAATTAATATACATGCAGTTCATATATATTTTTACATATTTAATTAATTAATCCTATTCTGTATGCAAAGTTCTTATTCTTTTATGTCAGATTTCAAGTAACTTAACTTAATCACGGAAAGCGGCTACAATATCAGCTGTATCGTAATAGTGTCTTGCTCGGCAAATTTTTTCGTCCTGCAATGTAAACACCATAACCCAATCATGCTCATAACCACGGCCGGTAGCTTTTACTACTCCGCCATTTCTTCCTTCCACAATTACTCTATCGTTTTGGCATGTAAAAAACATTGCTTCCATCTTTTTTACTTGTATTTTTTCAGATAGCTCCTTAAAAAATAAGGCAACATCTTTTTTACTATATCGCGGCTTAGCCCAAGATATTTCTTCGGGAGGGTTTTTTGTAACAGGAGATTGAAAATCTACATCCTCTGCAAACAACTCGAGAGCGTCGGGAAGATTTCCCTGGCCAAAAAACGCAAAGTGCTGTTTCACAACTCTTTCATTTTGCTCGGCCAATCCTTTCACCCTTTCATTTATTATCATTTTATAGTATCGGTATCCCTAAATTACTGGGGCTTTAAACCACAAAAACCGACCATAAGTGGTCGGTTACGCTACTGGCTCCCCCAGGGCAAAGCGTCCATATAAGCCCTGAAATCACAGCCCCCAAGAACTAAAGTAATCCTTAATGAAGGCTTGCTAGAAGTAAGCTGCATAATTCAGCACGGATCGATACAGCATTTTCTAAATATGGCTTTGTATTTATATATTCTCCGCCAAAAGAAAGCATTCCTGCCATTGTCTAAAATTTTAATGATAAATAAGTACAGCCTTCATCGAAGGCTTTTTATTATGCCTAAGTCAAAAAATCAAGGAAGAACAACAAGGTCGATTTTCAGTTCTAGCAGATCTACATTATTTCTACAATAAATGTCAACATAGCTTTGTCCCCCGCATAGATATAATAACTAAACGTTAGGGGGAGGCGTTTGATTATTGGCAATGCAAAGGGGCTTTGGTTGGATACCACTCGTCGCTATACTTACAATCAGTTTAATTATTGGCCTTAACCAACTAAACAGCATCTACCAGGCACTTTCGTCTAACAGTGCCACTGCAGCAGGAGTATATGCGGGTTTTGATATAAGCCTTGACACCGATGACTGGACAGTAATTTGGCATGATGAGCTTAGCGCAGGAGAGCTTGATTTATATAAATGGAAGCCCCAGGACAATGGCTTTCGCAGTGTTTTTAGCTTACTGTATGGCAAGATTGAGATTCGGGCCCGCCTTTCGGAATCGGGAACATTACCCAGTGCTTGGCTGATAGAAGAAAATGAAAACATTTCGGCTAAAGTTAACATTTTTCATCGTGTGAACCACTCCAATCTATCAGCTGACTACCATACCTTTGGGATAGAATGGGACCAGGAAAAAATTGTCTGGTTATTTGATGGGAAAGAGACATTTTCTACCACAAGAGACATCCCCGATACACGCCAGTTCTTATATTTATCATCACACGATTCAAACATAGATTATGTGCGTGTGTTTAAAAAAGCTTTTTAATTTAAAGCCACAGGGGGTGCCTTATGTTAGTACTTACATTGGTAATCTTCTCAATCTTTGTCATGTTTCAAATCTTATACATAACTATTCCATTATTAAATCATAAGCGGGGTACTGAATTACCTGAAAAATTGCCCGAACTGGGTTTAACTATTTTGGTTCCTGCTTTCAATGAACAACATGTAATTAAACAGTGCATTCTGGGAGCCCTTAGAGCAAATTATCAAAACCATGAGCTTATTATCATCAATGACGGGTCTACAGATGATACCTTAGGAATTCTGGAATCCTTTTTACGGCTGGAAGCAGTTGAAGAAAGTATAAACCGGACACTCACCTACAAGACGGTTAGAGGTTTTTATTACTCTACAATATATCCAAACGTTTATGTTATTGATAAATCAAATGGTGGTAAAGCAGATGCTTTAAATGCTGGGATTGATTATGCAAATAACGATATTGTTGTTACCCTGGATGCAGACTCTATTCTCGACAGCAACTCATTGCAAGCTATGAATTCTTGCTTCCACGATGATAGTGTAATTGCCGCTGGTGGTATGGTCCACATCGTACAGGGAGCCGGAGTTAAAGGTGGTAAGGCAAGCCCTAATTTTGCAGTGAGAGGGATAATCAGATACCAGATTATGCAGTACCTGACATCTTTCTATCTGCATAAATTTGTGCAGGCTAAGTTTAAAGCCATGACAGTCATTGCCGGTGCCTTTGGTGCCTTTAGAAGGTCTACCCTACTGGAATTAAACGGCTTTAGAAATACTGTGGGGGAAGACATGGATATTACACTAAAAATTCAACGATTGATATATACAAAAGAGCGTGACAAAAAGATGATGGTTGTCTCGGAGGCTGTTTGTTATACCGAATGTCCTGAAAATTTTCGAAATCTCTTTAAGCAAAGAATACGATGGCAAAAAGCGTTTGTGGACTGCATAATAACTTATGGACATTGCCTTTTTAGCCAGTTTAGCTTTGGTTTGTCAGTATTCTTCCTGATTGAGGGATTTATGTTGGGCACTCTTATAGCCTTTAACACCCTTTTAGTTCCATTAGTTTTGATTTTGAGTAAAACAGGCCACACTTTGGTATTAACGCTCCTGACAATCTACTTTATTTTGGCTCTTTGTCAAAGCCTGGTCGCTTTCCTGGTCAGTAAGAGGTTTGGTCACTCATACTCAAAATCCAATTATGCCAGAATTCTTTCCTTTATCCCCTTGGAAATAATAACGTATAGGCTGCTGGGGTTGCTCTGGGTCACAGCAGGTACTATTCAGTACTTTTATAAAAAGCAACATTGGGATAAAGTTGAAAGATGCGGAAAAATTTATACATTAAATGAGTTGCCTGTTGAAGTAAATGAATCAAAACTAGCTTAATCAGGGGTGAATGTATGGGAAAAGCAATTGTTCTCATTATACTTTGTTGTGTCTTGGTTACCACTTATGTTATCTTCTCCGGTTCCTTAATAACAACAGCTGAGAATCCGAATTTCGCAGACCCGGGTGCAGCACGGGTAGAATCAATAGCTGCTGAATATGTTGATACAATTTATTTCAACAAGGGTCGCGGTCAAGAGCGTTTGGTAAGCCTTACCTTTGATGACGGCCCGGATAAAGTTGTTACGCCAGAAATCATTAACATTTTAAATAGTTACGGAGTTAAAGGCAACTTCTTCTTTATTGGTGAAAATGTCCTGATGAATCCTGATGTGGTGAGATATGCCTATTATGACGGTCATTTAGTTTTAAACCACAGTTTTTTCCATGATGACTATACCGGCAAAAGTGCTGACTTTATAGGCCGGGATATCGATCGAACCAGTGATGCATTTAAGGAAGTTATCGGTGAAATACCGGTGCTTTTTCGTCCGCCGGAAGAAATAATAACACATAATTTGCTAACCAGTATTAAAGAACGTGATTTTAAAATTGTTACGTGGTCCCTTGATACCTTGGATTGGCGCGTAAAAGATAAAGATACGCTAGTCAGAACCGTCCTTGATAATATAACACCTGGAGGAATTGTCTTAATGCACTCCATCGCGGGTAACGAAGCCACTGCGGAGGCTCTTCCCGAAATTATTGAAGGACTGCACGCTAAAGGATATGAAATTGTAACACTTGACCGCCTTTTACGAATTGGTAAATACGAGAACGCAAAGTCAAAAACAGTAACCGCGGAACTTGATACCAGCCTTAGTACAGATGATTGGGAAATTGTTTGGCATGACGAATTTACAGGAGATAGCATAGATCTAACTAAGTGGAATGTTGTAGAGTGGGCATCAGATAAGAACAATGAGCTGCAGTATTACAGCTATGATAATGTCATTGTTAATGATGGCTATTTACAACTGGTCAGCAAGAAAGAAAACTACAAGAACCGCAATTATACTTCCGGTGCTGTGGAAACAAAAAATAAATTCGCCCTTCACTATGGTAAAGTTGAAATCCGGGCTCGGCTTCCCAAGGGCCAAGGTGTATTCCCCGCTCTTTGGCTCCTGGCAGACAACCGCACCAGCCTGCCGGAAATAGACATTATGGAAATGCTTGGCCATGAACCTAACAAGATCTGGATGGTCTATCATTATATAGACAAATATGGTCGACAAAGAAACCCCAATAGTTATTTTGTTGGGCCTGATTTTTCCGAGGATTTTCATACATTTGGCATTGAATGGGATCAAGACAAATTGGTTTGGCTTGTTGATGGTGAGGAATGGTTTTCCATAACAGAAGATGTCCCCGACACACCTCTTTATCTCTATATGAACACTGCTATTGGAGGGGATTGGCCCGGTAGTCCGGATAATACAACGCGCTTCCCACAGTATTTTGATATAGACTACGTTCGCATTTGGAAAAAGAGGTAACATGCAGTGAGACGCATCCGCGATATTACAATAATTTTGCTCTTTAGGAAGCAGAGGCATGCCTACCTGCTTCCTTTATGCATCAAAATAAAAAAACCCGGCCATTGACCGAGTGTTACATCTATTTTGGTGGAGGCGAACTGTGGTTTTGGAAACCACGGCTATGCTTATTGCTCTTCGAATGAGGCCTATGTCTTTGTGATGTCGGGGCTGGACGTGCCGCATTCCTTCTTCTTGAACGAACCCCGGTATGAATCAAGGGAGTTTGCTTTGTGGTATCTGACGGGAACAGGCTTTCATCACCTAGCTGTGTAATAAATGTTGAACACAATACTCCATATAGCAGATGTTCAGCTAAGTGGGCCAAGGGTCCAATCGGTTTTTTACTCTTTACATTAAACACATAACCGGACATAACGCCATCAACTATAATCCAAAAGAATGTTCCTACCGCCATCCCTTTAAAAACTGCTTTGTCCTTACCTGTTGCAGACAAAAGATAGGTCAGCAATACACCTGTAGCAGAGGTATTTGCACTGTTTACAATTTCTCCAAGGATAATGCCCGGCGTACTCTTAATTTCACCCTCCTTGAGGAATAAACGAGCGGCCAGGGGATTGTAACGAATGTCAGTATAACCCTTTGCATAATTATATCTATTTAATAATCTCGCAGCAAATGAAGCTGCTGAGCCACTTATCGCTCCTAATAATAGACGATCCTTGATTTTCATTTAAATAAATACTCCTTTTATTAGAAGAGCTTCTTTCTATAATATCTGCCTTTTCCTCACCTATATTCTGTAATTATTATCCATATTCATAATGAAATTGTACAGACTATGTTTCGGTGAGTGGGACACAGAATGCAAACCGTTGCTTAAATAACACGCGTTATATTTTTTTGCCTAATGACTTGACAGGCAATTATTTTTTATATATTATATAACTAACGTTAGATAACATATGTTATATAGGGTAGGATGTCCCCTAAAAGATGCGTTTTTTTTAACCGGAGTCTCGGTGATGGTGGCCTGATTGGCTGGACAACAAAGGCACAGAAGTACTGTTACTTGAGGTGGAAGAATGATTTAAGGTCAGCGAAGAAACCGGATGAGAATTAATTACAATTTATAAAAGGAAGTGTTGAAAAATGAAAAACGAAAAGGCAAAAAAAATTGAAAGCTTATTTCGGAAGCAAGTACAAAAAGATAAAAAGGTAAATAACGCTTACTTACTAGTTCACAGTGAAAAAGAGGGTATTGACTTAAATATTGCGGAGGGCAGAACCGGGGATACCCCTGCTAACCCCAGGCAGCCTATTTATATGGCCAGTGTAGGTAAATTATTTACAGCAACTATTGTTGGCATTTTGTTTGAAGAAGGGAAAATAGATTTTGATGACAGTATTACTAAGTATTTAGATAAAGAACTATCGCATAACCTTCATGTTTATAAGGGTACGGATTATACCAAAGAAATTAAAGTCAGGCATCTTCTAAACCAAACCTCCGGATTAGCGGATTACTTTTGGGCTTTACTAGAAAAAGTCCTTGAAGATCCAAACTTTACTATAAGCCCAAGGGAAGCTGTAATATGGGGGAAAAATAATTTAAAACCTCACTTTCCTCCTGGAAAAGGCTATAAATATACAGACACTAACTATCATTTGTTAGGCTTAATCGTTGAAAATATTACTGGAGAGCCCTTTCATGCTGCTTTAAGTAAATATATCTTTAAGCCTTTGGGCATGAAACACTCATATATGCTTCATTATTCTGAGCCCATGGAAAAAAGTCCTTACCCAATTGCAGACTTTACGTTCAATGGAATCAGAATGAATGACCATATAGGTTACGCCGGCCTTGATTATGCCGGTGGCGGGGTAGTAGCCCCAACAGAGGATTTGCTGAAATTTATGAAAGCTTTGACCTCATATCAGGTGGTATTAAAAGATACCCTTGAAATAATGAAAAATGACAGTGCGAAGTTTCAAATGGGGATAGAATATGGCTATGGGATTTGGCAGATTACTACAGTACCTTTAATGATGCCAAAGAAACTGAATTCCTGGGGAGTATATGGCGTAACAGGAGCTTTTATGTTTTACCATCCCGAGAAGGATGCTTACTTGATAGGATGCTTTAATGATGTGTCCTACCAAAGCAAAGGCCTCAGATATATGATGTTCAATGTCATAAACAAATTGTTTTAAAACTGTGGAGCACAGAAACGGAGCCTATGAAGTTATTAAATTGGTATCCGGCGATTTTGCAGGGGAAGAACTGACTGAATGGTTAAAACAAAAACATAAAGAAATTTAAAAATGAATTTAGGTAGCCTCAAGCCGCCTGGATTCTTTTTTTTGGTAATGAAGATATTTTAGAAGTCGTTATCGCGGCAAGATCTGGTGCCTTAACCTGCTCGCACATAATAACCCCTGTACCAATACCACAAGACGTTTCCCTTTACATCTGGCTTTAGATACAGAACAGAAACACCATACAATAGCAATTTTAGTGAATTGAAGAAGTATTAATAATTCATTCATTGTCACCCCTCAACCGGGGAGATACAATAAAAATTGTAACCATTACAATATAGTCATAAATGAATTCTCATTTCTTTAGACGGGCAGTGATTCAATGAACCCAAGGTATGACTTCATTATCAGCCAGCTAAAAAAGCATAATATTCGGCTTTCGCATCGCAGGCTGAAAGTCCTGGAATATCTGTGCAACAACCTGAACCATCCCACAGTTGACCAGATTTATAACAATCTTCATAAGGACATTCCCACTCTTTCGAAAACCACAATCTATAATACCCTTCACACTCTGATTGATTTGGGTTTGGTCAGAATCATAAATATAGAGGACAATGAAACCCGCTATGACATTATTACCGAAGATCACGGGCACTTCAAATGTGAAGTATGTGGAAAAATATTTAATTTCGATGTAGACTTTACATCCTTTACGTCAGAAGAATTGTCAGGGTTTAAGATTAGGGACAGAAATCTGTATTTTAAAGGTATTTGTCAAAAATGCCTTTTTAATAAAAATGATTCATAAGGAGGTTTTCAATTAATCATGGGAGAATCGAAATGCCCGGTAACAGGCAAAAAAGGCAAAGCTGTTTCTGGTGGTGGCACGTCCAACCGGGACTGGTGGCCAAACCAGTTGAACCTCAATATTCTTCATCAGCACTCAGATTTAAGCAACCCCATGGATCGCGATTTCAACTACGCGGAAGAATTTAAAACGCTTGACTTGGCAGAAGTAAAAAAGGACCTGTTTGCATTGATGACCGATTCACAGGATTGGTGGCCCGCCGATTGGGGGCACTATGGGCCATTTATGATTCGGATGGCATGGCATAGTGCAGGGACCTACCGCATGGGTGACGGCCGTGGTGGTGCAGGAACGGGCACCCAACGCCTGGCGCCCCTCAACAGTTGGCCCGACAACATTAACCTGGACAAAGCACGCCGGCTGCTCTGGCCGATTAAGCAGAAATATGGGCGAAAAATTTCCTGGGCAGATCTGATGATACTTGCCGGCAACTGCGCCATTGAGTCGATGGGGTTACAACCATTTGGGTTTGCCGGTGGCCGGGAAGACCTCTGGGAACCGGAAGAAGATATTTATTGGGGATCTGAGGACGAGTGGCTTGGCGACGATCGTTACTCCGGTGACCGAGAGCTTGAGAACCCACTGGCAGCCGTACAGATGGGTCTGATTTACGTGAATCCGGAAGGTCCAAACGGTAACCCGGACCCTGTTGCCGCTGGTCATGATGTTCGGGAGACTTTCAGCCGTATGGCTATGAACGATGAAGAGACTGTGGCTCTCGTTGCAGGGGGGCACACCTTTGGAAAAAGCCACGGTGCCGGTCCCGCAACCCATGTAGGCCCGGAACCTGAGGCTGCCGGCCTTGAGGAACAGGGACTGGGCTGGAAAAGTAGTTTCGGCAGCGGTAAAGGTGGCGATACGATTAGCAACGGTATCGAAGGCGCCTGGAAACCGAACCCGACAAAATGGGACATGGGCTATCTGAAGGTGCTGTTCAAATACGAGTGGGAGCTCACAAAGAGTCCGGCCGGCGCTCATCAGTGGCTGGCTATAGATGTGGATGAAGAGGACATGGTGGTTGATGCACATGACCCGTCTAAGAAACACCGGCCCATGATGACCACCGCAGACCTGTCCCTTCGCTTTGACCCAAACTATGAAACCATTGCGCGCCGCTACCTGGAAAATCCCGAGGAATTTGCGGACGCTTTCGCCCGTGCCTGGTTCAAGCTGACCCACCGCGATATGGGGCCGCGGCCACGCTATCTTGGCCCTGATGTTCCTGAGGAGGAACTGATCTGGCAGGATCCGGTGCCGGCAGTGGATCATGAATTGATTGAAGAACAGGATATTGCCGATCTTAAAAATAAAATCCTATCCTCCGGCCTATCCGTTTCAGAACTGGTTTCAACAGCGTGGGCGTCGGCGTCCACCTTCCGTGGCTCCGATAAACGCGGCGGCGCAAACGGGGCACGCATCCGTCTTATGCCACAGAAAGACTGGGAAGTTAACCAGCCAAAGCAGCTGCATACAATTTTGCAGACCCTGGAAAATATTCAGAAGGAATTCAACAGTGAACAGACAGGTTCAAAAAAGGTTTCCCTTGCCGACCTGATCGTACTTGGCGGCTGCGCGGGGATAGAGCAGGCTGCAAAAAACGCAGGTCACGAAGTGTCCGTCCCCTTCTACCCGGGCCGCACAGATGCAACACAGGAGCAGACCGACGTAACGGCATTCTCGGCACTTGAACCAAAGGCAGACGGGTTCCGCAACTACCAGAAAGCCAAATTTGCTGTCTCGGCAGAGGAACTTTTAGTTGACCGCGCTCAACTGCTGACACTGACTGCTCCGGAAATGACTGTTCTGCTTGGTGGCATGCGCGTTCTGGGTACCAATTACGGTGATTCTCAGCACGGCGTCTTCACGAAGAGGCCGGAGTCTCTTACCAATGACTTCTTTGTGAATCTGCTTGATATGGGCACCACCTGGAAACCCACTAAGCAAGATGGAGATGTATTCGAGGGTTTTGATCGTGACACTGGTGAACTGAAGTGGACCGGTACCCGTGCTGATCTCATCTTCGGTTCAAACTCCCAGCTTCGCGCCATTGCGGAAGTTTATGCGTGTGAAGACTCGCAAGAAAAATTCGTACGTGACTTCGTTTCAGCCTGGAACAAGGTCATGAACGCAGATCGTTTCGACCTTGCGTAAAGGGTGACCTTGGCACTAACACTATAAATAGGTAAATTAATGTAAATTCACAAACCATAGAAACCTTAAGGGGCGGCAATTGCCGCCCCTTAAACTATTTGGCTCTGTTATTCCCTTCCCCCTTCTCATCAATTTTTTTTCCTTCTTTTGTATGAATTACTCCTCCCTTATAAGTGCCCCGGCACTCCGTTTCCCCAAAATAGTGCTTCATGCAGCGCCTCCCTGAGACAGGATGCTACTGCACTAACACTGTTGTTCCCTTTGGCCGAGTACCATAGAACATAATAAATCAAGGTCCTTTAATAGCTGGAGGGACAGAAGGATCAAAGTAACGCTTTAGCTCCATTAGCGCAGGGGTACTAACTGCTGACTTTTCTATAAGGGCAAAAAGCTCCTCGCTAAGCTCCGTCATCTCTTCCCTGGCATTTCTACAGTGCCGGGCACCGCCGATGTCAAAAAGATCTGAACCTAAGACCTTCTGAAGCAAAGGGACTATAATAAAGTCAGGTATTAGTATTGCCCAGCGCAGCTTAGGAGGGTCCATAGGAAAACCCAGATCATTTAGGGCCTTAAAGCCTTCTTTCATACCGTGCCAGCATGTCTTTACCATCACTTTATTTTTAGCTAACTGATAGTTACAGGAACCGGCCATATATATGGCACCAGCCATTGCTACCGCTATAGCAACGTGGTAGCGCTTCCAGGAGTCAATGTTTTTGCTTATAGCTACTGGAAAGCCTGCTTTTTTAAAGGTATCGGCTATTTTCGCCAATCGGGGGCTCATTCTACCATCAAGTTCCCCCAGTGTCATTTTTTCAGCAACCATATAGTGAACCACATGGCCACTACGCTCTCCCCCTGCATTAACATGGCCCATAATAACCCGATCCTCTCCTAGAGCATCTATCATTGCCTTAGGGCCTTGAGCAGTATTGTTCATAAATAGGAAGGTAGGGATATGGAGGTTGGTAGCTAAAGTAGGCAAGGCAGATTCAAGTTGATTCTTTTGAATCAATACTATACAGACATCAAAATGCTCTTCTTTTGGCATATGGTCAAGAACTTTTACTGGTGTTGAAGTCCGCTTCCCGGACTTAAACTCTTCAAGTACGATACCGTGCTTTTTGATATCCGCAAGCCTTGAACCCCGAGCTACTATTGTAACGTCAATACCTGCCTCATGTAATTTCGCAGCATATAAACTTCCTAAAACTCCGGCTCCAAAGAATAAAACCTTCATCCTTTCCATAACTTCTCCCTCCTTTTTCAAGCCTGAAAGTTTCCAGGCAACTTACTATTGACATCTCGTCCTGTTAGCCTGTGAATCAACACTGTTTCAATTCTATTTCTAGTATATTTAACCCTTCTGTACAATAATAGAACAATTTCTAAACACCGGTTTTTTTCAAACTCTTTCCCTCTACGATGTCTACCATCCGTTTTTCTTAATTTGTTGAACGTCTTCCCCTATGGAAAACCAAACTCTCCTAGAGCAAACCCTTCTTATCGTCGGGTTGCATGTAATGACCGGCTGGTCAATAATTATAAGACAAAACACCTGGCCAAATTAGACCAGGTGTTATCATTTGTGGAGAAGACCTTTGTTAGATGAGCGAAATCATCTATAAGAAGAGCTTCTTTTATTAATCAATATGCTGTTGCAATTGTTTCATCAGAAAATCTGTAGCTTCTTCTATTGAATATTTTTCACTGTCAATTTGGATATCGGGATTATCCGGCTGTTCATAAGGGCTTGAGATCCCGGTAAACTCAGGGATTTCCCCCGCCCTGGCCTTTTTGTAAAGACCTTTTACATCTCTTTTTTCACATTCTTCAAGTGATGTGCTGACAAATATCTCAATGAAGGCCTCACCAATGATTTCTTTGGCCTTCTCCCTGTCTTTTTTGTAGGGTGAGATAAATGAGGTGATGGTGATTAGTCCGGCATCATTCATCAGCCTGGACACTTCGGCAATCCGGCGAATATTTTCAATTCTGCCCTCTTCTGTAAAGCCCAAGTCTTTATTTAGGCCATGTCTCACATTGTCACCGTCAAGGAGCATGGTATGCTTGCCCATGGCCACCAATCTCTTTTCTAACTCGTTAGCAAGAGTTGATTTGCCGGAGCCTGACAATCCGGTAAACCAAAGAGTTAAAGGTTTTTGACCTTTTTGCTCTGCACGAATTTCCCGGGTGACATCGGTATTTTGCCAAACAACGTTGGTTGATCTGCTCAGAGAATGTTCTATAACACCACATGCGGAGGTCATGTTGGTTACCCGATCTATCAGAATTAATTCTCCCAGGGTATTATTGTTTTCAAATTTGTCAAAAACCATTTTTTCCGATAAAGCAATATCACAAACCGCGATTTCATTTTTGAATATTCTTTCGGCAGCAATCTGCTCGCCTGTATTAATATCAATTTTATACTTAATGGTCATTATATTGGCAGGCAGCGTTTTTGTCCCGTTTTTGAGCAGATAATTCCTGCCGGGCACCAATTCTTCATCGTCCATCCAGAGGATTTTGGCCGTAAACATGTCGGCAAGCTCCAGGGTTTTGTCTTTAACCAGGACACAACCTCTGGAAACATCTACTTCTCTGTCCAGTTGAATAGTTACAGGTTGCCCCAAAAAAGCAACATCACTTTCCTTGTCTGTGATATGAATGCTTTTTACTTTGGCTTTTTCTTTGCTGGGCAAGGTGGCAATCTCATCACCGACACTAACTTTGCCGGATTCTATTTGCCCCTGAAAGCCTCTAAAGGTGTGGTTTGGTCTGGAAACTCTTTGCACAGGCATAATAAATCCATCTTTGTCGGCTTCGGTCGCCACATCTACTTCCTCTAAATATGACAACAGGGGTAAGCCATCGTACCAGGGGGTATGATTGGAAGCATTGGTCACATTGTCCCCCTCTGTTGCAGAAACGGGGATAACCTTGATTGTTTCCAGATTCAAGTTAGCTGCAAGAGTGATAAAATCATCTTTAATTTCTAAAAATCTGTTTCTGTCGAAATTGATTAAGTCCATTTTGTTGACTGCCAAAACAATATGCTTGATCCCCATCAGAGCACAAATCCTGGTATGCCTTTTTGTCTGAGCGAGGATACCTTGGGTAGCATCGACCAGAATTACTGCCAAGTCGGCAAAAGATGCCCCCACCGCCATATTTCTGGTATACTGCTCATGTCCGGGACAATCAGCCACAATAAATGATCTACTCTCGGTGGTAAAATAGCGATAAGCTACATCTATAGTGATTCCCTGTTCTCTTTCCGCCATCAAACCGTCTAATAAAAGGGAGTAGTCGATTTTTCCATCACGGCAGCCAATTCTGCTATCCAACTCCAGGGCTTTTTCCTGGTCGGCAAAAAGCAGTTTGGCATCATAGAGCATGTGCCCTATCAGAGTAGATTTGCCATCATCGACAGAACCACAGGTGATAAACTTAAGTAAGCTTTTCATCTAAAAGTACCCCTCCCTCTTACGCCTTTCCATGCTGCCGGTAGCTTCGTGGTCTATAACTCTGCTGGTTCTCTCTGAGGAAATAGCACCTAACGTTTCTTCAATAACCTTATCCAGAGTATCAGCATCAGATTCGTAGCCGCCGGTAAGGGGATAGCAACCCAGCGTTCTGAAGCGTACTTTTTTGTTGACCACTTCTTCTCCAGGCAAAAGCTTTATTCTGTCATCATCCACCATAATGATATTACCATCCCGATAAACAACAGGCCTTTCTTTGGCTAAATACAAAGGCACAATATCTATTCTTTCTCTGCTGATATACTGCCAGATGTCTTTTTCCGTCCAGTTTGAGAGAGGAAAAACTCTGATGCTTTCACCTTTATTTATCCTGGTGTTGTACAGCTTCCACATTTCCGGACGCTGATTTTTGGGATCCCAGGCATGGGAAGAATTACGGAAAGAAAAAATTCTCTCTTTGGCGCGGGATTTTTCTTCATCCCGTCTGCCACCACCAAAGGCTGCCGTAAACCCATACTTGTCAAGAGCATCCTTCAAAGCCTGGGTTTTCATGATATCGGTGTAGGCCGCCCCATGGTCAAAGGGATTAATCCCTTGTTTTGCAGCCTCTTCATTGGTATATACAAGCATTTCAATACCCAACTCTTTGGCTTTTCTCTCCCGAAACTCTATCATTTCTTTAAACTTCCAGGTAGTGTCTATATGCATGAAAGGAAAAGGAGGCTTGTCGGGGTAAAAAGCCTTCATTGCCAAATGCAGCATAACCGAGCTATCTTTGCCTATGGAATAAAGCATGACGGGATTTTCGCATTCTGCTACAACTTCTCTTATTATATAGATAGCTTCAGCTTCCAACTGATCTAAGTGTGTTAACTCAAACGGCACTGATTGAACCATTATTGTTGCCTCCTTAATTTAGATTCCAAGCCATGTAATAGCAAACAAAATTTCCTCTGCTATTAACGCACTCACGACATAACCCAACCCTGTATCTCTTCTGAAACCACAGAATCCAGATTGGCAGGAATATAAACATACTTCAATATTTTAGTCACCAGGGCTCCCACCCTCCTATGTAAAAAAACTACGCCGCCCATAATCCAGTATTCCTATAGGACTTGTAGATATTTTAGCCTTTGCTACAAGATTTGTCAAGTATAATCATACTTAATGAGTACTCCTCCTCAAAGATAGCTTCTTTCGCTTTAGGCTTGGTTAAATCACTATAAAATGATACAATGCACACTCCCTGGACTATCTTTCAACGATACCGCTTCTCTCGAAACCCTTGTTTTCTCCCATTATAAATAGCTCTTCTTAAGAAAAGCTACAGGCAGCATCTGCCCTGTGTTGGGGTAGGAGAATTAGCAGTGAGCGCCTGTGCGCAATTCAAAAAGCGCCCGCAAAAACTGTCTCTTTTTAACATTGGAATTTACAATGATACAAGTATGAAAGCTATTTTTTAAAGAAAAGATACTGATAATAAACTATAGAAAAGGGGGTGTTACAAATCAAAATAAAAGACCGATTTCTTCTTGGTGTAATATCCGGCTTATTTGGTACCATACCAGTTGATGCACTAAACTCTGCTCAATATCGAATGGGTCTTACTGATAGAAAATACGCCCATATGGCTGCAAGATTTTTCACTCCTAAGGAAAGAACTATTCTCGGTCCTGTAGCGAATGAAACTCTAAATACGTCAATAGGTGTTATGATTGCCTATGCATTGTCGGCTTCCGGACGTGATTTTGCAGCGCTAAAAGGAGCAGGTGTCGGGGCACTGTATTGGTTTACGCTTTATGGCCTGACTACAGGCCTGGGGTTGTTGCCAAAGAGCAAGAAGCCGCTCTCCTCTATCTTAGGTTTCACTGACCACCTAATAGCGGGGGCTACCATTGGAATGATTGCGGGGAAATTGGGAGATGACTCCCTGTTTCCGGACAATAAAATAAAAACCGTAGAAGAAAAAACTCCTCTTATCTTCCACTAACTTCAAGCATCTTTGCGATGTCCGGATAACGGCATGCTCAGATTTAGCAACTTGAGGCAGGAAGGCCTTAATGCTCAGATCTCTGCAGCTTATAAGTGGAATAGAAATCTAATATAACAGAACTATTCATCATCCTTGTTATTCCTACCCATCCCTTAGAAGCAAGGGGCAAGCCATTTTTAGGGGGTAGGGTCTGAAAATAGAACACCTCCGACAGCCAGGATTACCTGGCTGTCGGAGGTGTTCTGTCCTTATACAAAATATTGAATTATAGCATATAACCCAAATCCCACTGCCAGTAGGATGTACATTAGCATTCAGGGTGAAATCCTTTTGAGCCAAGTGCTCTTTATCTTTTTCATTTACTACACCTCCTCCTTTTGACGCTGAAAACAGGAGAAACTCTACTCCTCTTAAGAACGAGTATACCATATTTAAATTGCTGCCGGCACATGGCTGTTAATTGTCCCTTGGTGGCAGCACCTACTCCCCAATTTCTACCACTGAGACCATATTAGCAGAAAACTGCTGAAAATTTAAAACATTATTAAATTGTTTTATCTCGGTTTCAGGGACATAATTACCTGAAAAAATCCATTTAAATAAAGGAGTCATCCAAAAACTTACATACCACTTGGGTTTGGTGGTAAATATTAAAAACAATTTACCGTTATCGTTAAGGAGTTTTTGTATTTCATTAATTAACTGTCCTTGATGTTCAAGATGAGATAAGACCCAGGTGCATAGAATAATATCATAAGTTCTATTATTTTTAATTTCATTATTTACAAAATCATATAAATCTTCTTGTAGAAACTCAATAGCAGAATCAGAAGGGAATTTATTTTTAGCTGCCTCTAGCATATTTGGTGTAAGATCAACTCCTACATAACTTTTAAAAGACAGGTTTAGTTCATGAATTTTTTCCAAGTTAACAGCTGTTCCACATCCTAACTCCAGTATTGTTTTATTTTTATCAACGTTAGATAATAAAAAATTACTGAATTTTTGTTCTGCTTTTTGTGAAAATACTTTGTTCCATAGATTTTTAAAAGGATCGTATAAACGGGCAATTATATTATAAAAATTCTTTGTTCTAGCTCTTTTATTTTCATTCAAAGTATCACTCTCCATTAAAAAACTTAGGGTCTAAATCTACTTGTTTTCTTCATATACTCTTCATACTCTGAACCAAACTTTTACAACAAAACCTTTTCTTCTTTCAGTGCTAAGCGGTAATAAATTATAAATAAAATAGGCGTCATCAAAACTCCCTGAGACAGGATGCTACTGCACTAGCACTGTTGTTATTCCCTTCCCCTTTGGCAGTACCTACCGTGGGGTCAGTAGCTTAAACACTTTCAATCTCTACAAAAGAAATAATGATATCTACTACTTCTTCAACAATATCGTGCTTTTTCACGAAAAGCAATACCTCTGGCCACAACATCTAGCGCCTTAACCTGCTCGCACATGATAACCCCTGTTGTTCGGGTGTGCATGGCCCCGGCCTCGGAACTCCTCATTCTCCAGAGATTATTAGAGTAAAGTGAGGAAAAACAAACACAATTAATCATAACGAATTCAGCACCATGAGGTCCGGAATGTAATCTGACATAAAATCATTATCATTATGAAGCAGTGCTAACTTGTTTTCAATAGCGGTTAGGGCAATAAGTATATCAATAGTACTTCGCGTGGTCACTTCCTTACGTCTCAAATCAAAGTAAATTCTGGCAGCCTTCTCATAAGTAGAGACTTCTGGCTTTAAATAATAGATTTGTTGAGTTGCAAGATATTCTTTTAAAGTATTAAACTCTGCCTCATTTCTCGCCCCTTGTAAAACTTCTTGATAGGTGTAGGACGATATTCCAAAAGGGATATCTCGGGAAAGAACATCTTTAAAAAGCTCTACTTTTTCATCTGCTTGTCCTTTTAAAAAACTAATAAGCACAGAGGTGTCAACTAGTACCATTAGTTAGCACCTCTTTCTCATTATTTTGTAATCATAATCATCCGTGAATTGAATTTTACCTTGCAGTTCCCTCAAGTCCTTACGTGTATGACGCTGCACAAACTCAGACAAAGCTTTGTTAACTACGTCCTTTTTCGTAGTTAATCCAGAAACATGCATCGCCTGTTCCAAAAGTTTGTCATCGATTACAATATTCGTACGCACATCAATACACCTCCTTATACACATTATATTACACATATCCTTTTTTCTCAATACATACAAAACGAAAAGCCGGCTCGGATCCAATTGGGCACACGACCTTCCGCTATTGGGAAAAGTTGACTTTAAGCTTTAAATTGAAATACAATAGTTTTAGGTGGTGGTTATTGATGGTACGTTTAAGTAGAATACCTGAAAAAATCAATATAAATTCTCACATTAAAGACATTCAAAACTATTTTAGTAACCGAGCTGAAATAGCTGCAGCTTTTCTGTTTGGTTCATACGGTACTCAATACCAAACCCCACTCAGTGATGTAGATATTGCTATTTTGTATATTCCAGGCACACCAGTAGATATAAAGAACCAATTGGAAATAATGAGCGATTTGGCCGACATCACCGGGGAAGAAGATATTAACGTAGTTGTCCTGAACAAAGCCCCCTTAACGGTTCAGTTTGAAGTGTTGAAAACAGGAAAGATTCTTGTAAAAAAAGAGCTGTATCTTGAAGACTTCCATGAATATGTCTGCAAACGTTATGCCGATTT
This sequence comes from Dethiobacter alkaliphilus AHT 1, assembly GCF_000174415.1. Classification (NCBI taxonomy): domain Bacteria; kingdom Bacillati; phylum Bacillota; class Dethiobacteria; order Dethiobacterales; family Dethiobacteraceae; genus Dethiobacter; species Dethiobacter alkaliphilus. The sequence continues at coordinate 71,158 of NZ_ACJM01000005.1, read as the reverse complement.
CAAAATAGATTTGGACCAATTTAACGCAGATTACGATTCAGCCCTGCGGGAGGTGTACCTCAGTGGTCAATCGGGATAAAGTTCGCGATAAAATCCAGATAATAAAGAATAATGTCCGTAAGCTCGAAGCAATCAGGGAAAATAATATAGATGAATTTCTTGAAAACCCCTTAATGCCGGACGCTTCTATACGAATGTTGCAAGTATCTATCTAAGCCATGTTAGACATCTCCCATCATATAGTCTCTAGAAAGCATTTGGGAACGCCAAAAACATATCGTGAAACATTAGAATTGCTGGAACAGAATGGCATCATCGATAAAGAACATCTACCAACATTTATTAACATGGTTAAATTCCGTAACAGAGCTGTACATTTATATGATGAAATTGCTGAAGAGGAGATTTATAAAATAATCCAGAATCACCTAACCGATTGTGATAAGTTTATCGCTGCAATTGTACAGCATTGCATGAATGAACAATAGTCACTATATAAACTCTCCTATGAGCAATCCTGGCATATTAACCGGGTTGCTCTTTTATATTTAGGTAGTTATGCCTGCCCTGACGCCTCGAGAATCCTTTTTCCACATATCTCTTTCTGAGAGCCCGCGGACTCCAAATGTTTACGAAATTGCGAGGTCTGACCCACATAATAAAAAAAGCCAAGTCCTAAGACTTGACTGTTGCCACCATTTTGGTGGAGGCGAGCGAGTCGAACCCCTGTCAGCAGGCAGACTAGCGAAAGCGTCTACGAGTGTAGCCTCAGATTTGGTTTCATGCAGCGGCCTCCCTGAGACAGGATGCTACTGCACTAGTACTGTTGTTATTCCCTTCCCCTTTGGCAGTGCCTACCTTGGGGTCGGTAGCCTGATTAGTTGATGCCCGGACTGGTTCCTACAGGCTCGGATCCAGCGGACACGCTGCTTTAATTAAGCAGCGAGAGCGTAATTATCGTTGGCATAGTCGTTCCACGTTGTTGACCGGGCTTGCTTATAAAATTGTCCACATATTGCATACCATGTAATACAAATGTTATAATATTAATGAGGTGATATTTTTGAAAAAACTAAAATTAAGAAAAGTGGGAAACAGCTATGGGCTTACTCTTCCTAAGGAGTTACTTGAAAAGTATAACCTTAAAGAAGGTGAAGAACTTTATGTGGTAGAAAATAACCATGGATTTACCATAACCCCTTACGATCCTGACTTTGAAGAATGGGCGACTTCATTTGATAAAACCAATAAAAAGTATAAGAATGCTTTAAAGGAATTATCAAAATGAAAGCCATTATCTTTATTCCCAAACACATAATTATATTTTTTCATGAGCAATTAATTAATCTGTACGGGGGCAGTTCTGGAATTCGCGATGAGGGATTGCTCGATTCCGCGCTTGAACAACCCAAGGCCATGTTTGGTGGTTCTTATTTACATGATTCATTATTCAAAATGGCTGCAGCGTATGGTTTTCACCTGTGCAACAATCATCCTTTTATTGATGGAAATAAGCGAATTGCGTTAGTTGCCATGGACACCTTCCTGCAGAAAAATGGTTACGAAATCTGCGCATCAGAAAAAGAAGCCTATGAAATTATTATTAAATTGGCATCCGGCAATCTTACAAAGGAAGAACTGACTGAATGGTTAAAACAAAATACAAAAGATACTTAAAAAGAATCTAGGAAGCCACAGGCCGACCTGGATTCTTTTTTAGGAACAAAGCCAAAATTAAGCTGGCTATTCAGCATGAAAAAGCAACTAATATCCGCAAAGACTTCCTGCTGCATAAGCTCTCAACCAGGCTGATTCATGAAAGCAATTGATATGCATGGAAACGCTAAGCCCTAAGGGAATGATGAAAAACAGGCGCTTATCCAAAGCTATCGGTGATGCCAGGTCCTCTCACACCACCGGACGTACCGTTCAGTATCATATCTGGTTCGGATATGTTTTTAAAATAATCGACCCATCTACGGGTAACCTCCATTCCTTACTCTTTTTTCTTAATTTGTCATTCTTTATAGATCGGACCTGAACCTGGAAAATACAAAAAGCCAAGTCCTAAGACTTGACTTTGTCTCCATTTTGGTGGAGGCGAGGGGAGTCGAACCCCTGTCCGCAGGCAGACTAGCGAAAGCGTCTACGAGTGTAGCCTCAGATTTAATTTCATGCAGCGGCCTCCCTGAGACAGGATGCTACTGCACTAGCACTGTTGTTATTCCCTTCCCCTTTGGCAGTGCCTACCGTGGGGTCGGTAGCCTGATTAATTGATGCCCGGACTGGTTCCTACAGGCTCGGATCCAGCGGACACGCTGCTTTAATTAAGCAGCGAGAGCGTAATTATCGTTGGCATTTATAGCCGTTCCACGTTGTTGACCGGGTGCATGGGCCCGGACTCGCAACTCTCACCTATCCAACCCCCGTCGAATCCAAAACGCCCCCAGGTTTAGTATTGCTGTTTTTCCTTGAAGGCTCTCTCAACTTCACGCTTGGCTTCTTTGGCTGCCAGGGCCTGACGTTTATCGTACTGCTTTTTCCCTCGGGCCAAGGCAATCTCGATTTTAATGAAGCCTTTGCTTGCGTACATTTGGAGTGGGATTAAGGTGTAACCTTTTTCCTTGGTCAGCCCGATAAGGCGGCTGATTTGTCGGCGGTGCATAAGAAGCTTTCGCTTGCGAAGAGGTTCATGGTTAAAGCGGTTTCCCTGTTCATAGGGGCTGATGTGCAAATTATGGATGAAGATCTCATTGTTTTCAATACGGGCGTAGCTGTCTTTCAGGTTTACCTTGCCGGCCCGGATGGATTTAACCTCGGTACCGGTCAGGACCATGCCTGCCTCGTATTTCTCGTCAATGTGATAATCATGAAACGCTTTGCGGTTTTTAGCAAAAACCTTATCCATCCATAACCAACCTCTTCCGATAAATAACCCTATTTGCCAAAGACAAATAGGGCTACGACCATTCTTTCTTTACACCGTCTATCACATTATAACATTTGTCGGATTTTTCGTCAACCGCACTTGATTTAGTCGTTTTCTATTTCGGTGAGGACGAAGTCAATTTGCCGGTCTTCTTTGCTGGCGCGTTTGAGGATAACACGGACCGGTTTGCCGATGCGGTAGGTTTTACCGGTGCGCTCGCCTACCAGGGCCAGCTTGTCTTCGTGGAAATGGTAGTAATCGTCGTCCATACTGGAGACATGGACGAGACCTTCCACCAGGTTTTCCAGCTCGGCAAAGAGTCCAAAGGAGGTGACTCCGGAAATAACGGCGTCGAATTCCTGACCTTCTTTACCTTCCATGAATTCTACTTTCTTCATATCAACGCTTTCCCGCTCCGCTTCCATGGCCAGCCGTTCCCTCATGGAAGCCCGGTCTGCGCCGGCTTCGTTGTTTTTGGTGATTTTGCCCAGACGCTTTTGGGGCGGCATGCCCTGTAGGTACTCTCGCATCAGGCGGTGAATCATCAGATCCGGATAGCGGCGGATGGGTGAGGTAAAGTGAGAGTAGTATTCGGCAGCCAGACCGTAGTGGGGTGAGCGATGTGCGGAGTAGCGGGCCTGCTGCATGGTACGGAGCAGTAGTGTGTTAACTACCCGTTCTTCCGGTTTACCTTCCACCTCGTCCAGCAGCGCTTGCAGAGCACGGGAATGGATTTTATCCGGGGAACCTTTTAGCGACAGGCCCAGGTTATGGACAAATTCACGGAAGTTTTGCATCTTGGCTTCGCTGGGCTGTTCATGGACGCGATAGACAAAAGGCACTTCCATGCGGGAGAAGTGTTCTGCCACCGTTTCATTGCAGATCAGCATAAATTCTTCGATGATCATTTCCGCAATTGAGCGGGGTCGCGGTACAATGTCTATTGGTTTACCCTGTTCATCCAGTTTGACCTTTACCTCCGGCACGGCAAAATCCAAAGCGCCGCGGTCAAAACGGTTTTTACGCAGGATCATGGCCATTTCTTCCATCTTTTCAAACATAGGCACCAGCGGCTGGTAGCGCTTGCGTAAGTTTTCGTCTTTATCTACCAGGATATCGCGTACGTCATCATAGGTCATGCGCTCCTGGGTACGGATGACGCTGGGACCAAAATCATGGGAGACCACTTTTCCCTGATGGTTTAACTCCATGAAGACACTCATGGCCAGACGGTCTACCTGGGGGTTTAGGCTGCAGAGGTCATTGGACAGTTCCGGCGGGAGCATGGGAATTACCCGGTCCACCAGATAGATGCTGGTGCCGCGGTGGAAAGCTTCCTTATCCAGCGCGGTTCCTTCTTTGACATAATGGCCCACATCGGCGATGTGCACACCCAGTTCCCAGTTGCCGTTGTCTTTTTGGTGGAGAGAAACGGCATCGTCCAGGTCTTTGGCGTCGGCGCCGTCAATGGTCACCATGGGCAAATCGCGCAAATCCATACGACCTTCCAGGTCTTCGGGGGCTAAATCACGTCTAAAGGCTTTAATTTCTTTCATTACCTGGGAAGGAAAGTCTTCAGGCAGTTCGTATTTTTTAATAATGGATAGTGTGTCCACCCCTTTATCGCCGGGGTAGCCAAGGACATCTACCACAATTCCTTCGGGATTACGGCGTTTTTCCGGCCAGCGAGTTATCTCCACCTGCACCTTCATGCCGTTTTTTAACTGTTTAGCTTCACTTTTGGGGATAAAGATATCCTGGGAAATCCGCTGATCGTCAGGAATAACAAATCCATACTGCCGGCCGGATTCATAGCGGCCTACTATCAGATTGGAACGCCGCTTGAGAATACGGATAATTTCTCCCTCTGTGTTTCTGCCGCTGCCGCCTTTAATTAAACGGGCTACCACATGGTCACCATGCATGGCACCGTTCATCTGGTTGGCAGGGACAAAGACATCGGAAAAATCCCGGTTGTTGGGAATAATGAAGCCAAAACCGGCCTGATTCCCCTGCAGGGTGCCTACCATCAGATTCATTTTTTCCGGAACACCATAGCGGGCATAGCGGGTTTTGATAATCTTTCCTTCCTGCTCCATCTCTTCCAGGAGCTTATGGAAACGCTTAATGTCCCGCTTGTCCTCCACACCTAACTGTTGTGTCAACTCTTCGATTTTTAACGGTTTATATGCTCCTTCGCGCATATAGTTTAATACTTTTTCTTCAAAACTCATAGCGGGCCTCTTTTCTTTTAAAGTCCTAATTCCTTAGCATTTTGCTGCATAGCTTCCAGGGATAGCGTGATAAACTGCTCCAGGTCCATTCCCAGTTCACTGCAGGCCTGAATTTGCTCACGGTTTGCGCCCCGGGCAAACTGCTTCTCACCAAAGCGGTTTAAAACAAACTGTGCATCAATGGACGCCAATTTTTTATCCGGGTGGATGAGGGCTGCGGCCACAATCAGGCCGGTGACCGGATCGGCGGCGTACAAAGCCTTGTCCATTTCGCTTTCCCGGGGAAAACCTAATGCCTCATTATGGGCACGAACAGCCTGGATTATCTCCTGGGGAAAATCCATTTCCTGCAACATCTGTACTGTGAGCAGACCATGCTGCTCAGGGCTGTCGCAGGTTTTATCATAGTCCAGATCGTGAATCAGCCCTGCTAAACGCCAGGTTGTTTCATCTTTACCGAAATGTCGTGCCAGTGCACCCATTACCGCTTCCGTTGCAATCATGTGCTTAATTAAGTTTTTGTTTTTTACATGTTTTTTAACCAGGGTAAGTGCTTCTGTTCTCTCCACTGTAAAATCACCTCTGCTAAAGTAGTATGGTCAAATTTAGTCATTTGCATGAGTTTAGCATCATTATTTTACTTATTCTTGGCAATGGTGCAATTTACCTGCCAGATGATAATGATTGTCAAATCGTTAGAGATTTTTAAGATTTGTGTAGGAAAATGAGGTTGTCTGCACAAATTTGCACACTTTGTGCGAAAAAAGGTCCGTCCCTGATTTGCAGGAAAAAAAGAGCGGCCGTGAAGGCCGCTCTTTGACGTTGCGTTATTGTTTTGTTTTAGAAGAGACGTTCGATAAGGGGTACGATCTGTGTGAATACCGGGGCGAAAACCAGAGCCACGATGCTCATCAGCTTGATGAGGATGTTGAGGGAAGGACCGGAGGTGTCTTTGAAGGGGTCACCTACGGTGTCACCTACAACAGCAGCCTTATGAGGCTCGGAGCCTTTACCGCCGTGTGCACCGGTTTCGATGTACTTTTTGGCGTTATCCCATGCACCGCCGGCGTTGGCCATGAAAATAGCCATCAATACACCGGCTGCCAAAGCGCCGGCCAACAGGCCGCCTAATGCTTCGGGTCCGAGGATAAAGCCGGTTAACAGCGGGACAACTACGGCCAGGAGACCAGGGAGAACCATCTGACGCAGTGCTGCTGCTGTGGAAATGTCTACACAGCGGGCATGGTCAGGCTTGGCTTTACCTTCCATCAGGCCGGGGATTTCTTTAAACTGCCTGCGTACTTCTTCAATCATATCGAATGCTGCACGACCCACCGCTTCCATGGTCAAAGCGGCAAAGAAGAAGGGCAGCATAGCACCGATCAAGAGACCGGCGATAACAGTTGCGTCGGTGATGTCGATGCTGGGAATACCTGCTTCCTGAGTGTAGGCAGAGAACAGGGCCAGCGCGGTAAGTGCGGCGGAGCCGATAGCAAAACCTTTACCGATGGCGGCAGTGGTGTTACCCATGGCATCCAGTTCGTCGGTAATTTTACGGACGGACTTGTCCAACTCAGCCATTTCCGCGATACCACCGGCGTTATCGGCGATGGGACCGTAAGCGTCAACGGCAATGGTCATACCGGCGGTGGCCAACATACCTACAGCGGAGATGGCAATGCCGTACAGACCGGAAGTGGTGTAAGCAATGAGAATTGCTATGGCGATAACCAGAATGGGCAGCAAGGTAGAACGCATACCCACAGCCAGGCCGGAGATGATGTTGGTGGCCGGGCCGGTATTGGAAGCTTCGGCAATCCCTTTAACTGGTCCGTAATGATCGGAAGTATAGTATTCGGTAATACGGGCGATCAAAAGGCCGGCAATCAGACCGGAAATAACAGCGGCAAACGGCCCCATGCCGTTAAACATTACACCTTCAAGACCGGCAAAGGAATCTCTCAAGCTGGCTGTCAGGAAGTAAGCTGCAATAACAACCAGGCCGCCTGCGACCCAGGTGCCGCGCTCCAGAGCTGCGGAAAGGTTGGCGCCTTCCTTGGCCTTAACAAAAAACGTACCGATGATAGCGGCAACAATACCGGTGGATGCTACCAACATGGGTAACAGTACACCGTCAATACCAAAGGCCACGATACCGATGGTCATGGCAGCAATGATGGAACCCACATAAGATTCGAACAGGTCGGCACCCATACCGGCCACGTCACCTACGTTGTCGCCTACGTTGTCGGCGATAACGGCGGGGTTACGGGGATCATCTTCCGGGATACCCGCTTCAACCTTACCAACCAGGTCGGCACCTACGTCGGCAGCTTTGGTGTAGATACCGCCGCCAACACGGGCGAACAGCGCAATGGAGCTGGCGCCCAGAGCGTAACCGGTAAGAACCTGAGCGTCTCCAAAGATGATGTACAGAACGCCTAACCCCAGCAGACCCAAGCCTACTACGGAAAGACCCATAACCGCACCACCGGAGAAAGCCACGGTCAGTGCTTCGTTGGTACCTGTCTGCGCCGCATTAGTTGTGCGCACGTTGGCTCTGGTGGCAATACTCATGCCGATAAAGCCGGCCAGACCTGAAGCTACGGAACCAACCACATAAGCGATGGCTGTGCTAAGGTCAATAGCAAATGTGATAACGAAGAAAAGGATAATGACGAAGATGAAGAGTGCGCGGTATTCGCGGCTTAGGAAAGCCATGGCACCTTCATGGATAGCTTCGGAGATTTCCTTCATCCGGTCATTACCGGGGTCCGCACTGTTTACTCTGGATGTCAGGTAAAAGGCGAACAGCAGGCCCACTATCCCAGCGACAGGGGCTAAGTACAACAGATTGTCCATTCTTTTTACTCCTCCTTCTGTTTAAAAATATATGTGTCTCTTATCCCGGCAGCCGGGCTAAGCACTCAATGATGTCAGCACGATGGCCAGTACCATAAACAGGACCGCAAAAACAATGGTTAGTTTGGACAGAAAATCATCAACGCCCTTTTTCTTGCCAAATGCGGACTGTGCTCCTCCACCACCAAAAGCACCTGACATTCCTGCAGACTTGCCGGATTGCATAAGTACAGATGCAATCATACCGATGGCGGCTACTAAATAAACCAGATTCAATACTACTTCCATGCGACGACACCTCCTTTTAATGGAGCTTTACAAAACAAATTGTCAAAATATTAAGGAAATAATTATTCCTGACCCACAAGGGGTCAAGTCATAAAGATATTTTAACACACCGATTTGGAAAAGACAACAAACGTTTATGCCTTTCTTTTGGCAAACGGGTTGCCTGCAAATCCCATGCTTTCGCCAACCTGCTCCTGAATACGCAGTAGTTGGTTATACTTGGCAACCCGGTCCACACGGGAAGGGGCGCCGGTTTTAATTTGTCCGGCAGAAGTTGCCACAGACAGATCGGCAATGGTAGTGTCGTCGGTCTCACCGGAACGATGGGATATAACGGCATTATATCCATTTTTCTGAGCCAATGCAATGCAGTCCAGCGTTTCGGTTACAGTGCCGATCTGGTTTAGTTTAATCAGGATGGCGTTTCCGGTGGCTGTATCAATTCCCCTTTGCAGACGTTCCATATTGGTGACAAACAGGTCGTCTCCCACCAACTGCACGTTCCCGCCGAGACGGTCGGTAAGCAGCTTCCAGCCTTCCCAGTCATCTTCAGACAGGCCGTCCTCAATAGATACGATGGGATAGGTGCTAACCAGCTTTTGATAAAAGTCCACCATTTCATCCGCAGTTTTCTGCAAACCTTCTCCCGCCAGATGATACATACCGTCCTGATACATTTCCGTTGCCGCCACATCCAGCGCCAGCACAATATCGGTGCCGGGGTCATAGCCCGCTGCTTCGATGGCAGTCATGATGACTTCCAGAGCTGCTTCATTGGAGGACAGGTTTGGGGCAAAGCCGCCTTCATCGCCCACCGCAGTATTCAGCCCCTGTTTCTGCAGTACTTTTTTCAGGTGATGAAACACCTCAGTGCCCATGCGCAGCGCTTCACCGAAGTTGGGAGCGCCCACAGGCATAACCATAAATTCCTGAATATCCACATTATTGTCGGCATGCATGCCGCCGTTTAAAATATTCATCATGGGTACCGGCAGCATTTTGGCATTGGCGCCGCCCAGGTAGCGGTATAAAGGAAGGCCAAGTGCATTGGCCGCCGCATTGGCCACCGCCATGGAAACGCCCAGGATTGCATTTGCTCCCAGCTTCCCTTTATTGGGTGTGCCGTCCAGCTCAATTAGTGCTTTATCGATGGCGGTTTGATCCAGGGCATCCATATCACCCAGGTTAGGGGCAATGATTTCGTTAACATTGGTAACGGCCTGCTTTACACCTTTGCCCATATAACGGTGGCCATCGTTATCGCGCAGTTCCACCGCTTCAAACGCTCCGGTGGATGCACCGGAGGGTACAGCCGCCCGGCCAAAGGCTCCGCCGGCTAAAAGTACGTCCACTTCCACAGTGGGGTTTCCCCGTGAATCCAGGATTTCACGTGCAAAAATCTCTACAATATTGGTCACTTCACTGGCCTCCTATTTCTTTTTCCTGTTATCTGCCCGGATCAATAATGAAGAACCGGTCATTTCCGCTGGCGTTTCCAGATTTAGTATATCCAAAACGGTGGGAGCCACATCAGCCAGAATTCCCTGTTTCTTCAGGCGATAATCTTTTGCCGCCAGGATAAAGGGAACCGGATTTGGTGTGTGGGCAGTAAAGGTCCGGTTATTGCGGCCTGAAGTCATCTGTTCCGCATTACCGTGGTCTGCGGTCACAATGGCCACTCCGCCTTTCTCCAAAACGGCGGGAACAACTCTGCTCAGACAGCTGTCCACCGTTTCCACCGCTTTAACCGCCGCTTCCAACACACCGGTATGGCCTACCATATCGGGATTGGCATAATTAATAATCACCACGTCGAACTTGTCGGCGGCGATTTCCTCCAGCAGACGGTCGGTAACCTCCGGGGCACTCATCTCCGGCTGCAGGTTGTATGTAGGTACCTTGGGTGAAGGAATAAGAATCCGCTCTTCCCCGTCAAAGCACTTTTCTTCCCCTCCGCTGAAAAAGAAAGTGACGTGGGCGTATTTTTCCGTCTCTGCAATACGCAGCTGTTTCAGGCCCGCTGCGGCCAAGACCTCACCCAGGGTGTCTGTGGGATGGTCGGGCGGAAAGGCCACCGGGGCATCAATGCGCTCATCGTATTGGGTCATGCAGACAAAATAGGGATAAGGCGCAGATTCACCACGCTCAAAGCCTGCAAAGTCTGAATCGGTAAAAGTGCGGGTAATTTGCCTGGCCCGGTCCGGGCGAAAGTTAAAAAAAATCACCGCATCGTCGTCACCGATGGTGGCCACGGGTTGGCCATCATCCTCGAGAATAACCGTGGGTGCCACAAATTCATCTGTTTCCCCATGTTCATAAGCATTTTCCAGGGCATGCAGCGAAGTTGCTGCCGCTTCCCCAGTGCCGTAAACCATGGAGCGGTAGGCACGCTCCACCCGTTCCCACCGCTTATCTCTGTCCATGGTAAAATAGCGGCCTGATACGGTGGCCACTTTACCCACACCGATGTCACTTATTTTATCTTCCAGTGCAGACAGATATTCCTCGGCACTGGTGGGACCTACGTCGCGGCCGTCCAGCACCGCGTGAACATAGACCTTGTCCACATTCTGGCTTTTGGCCAGCTCCAGCAGGGCATACAGGTGTGTATTGTGACTGTGTACACCGCCGTCGGAAAGCAGGCCTAAAAGGTGCAGCGCAGACCCTTTGTTCTTTACGTGCCGGATGGCTGCCAGCAGTTCCTTATTTTCAAAAAAATCGCCGTCTTCGATGGATTTGCTGATGCGGGTCAGCTCCTGATAGACGATACGGCCTGCTCCGATATTTAAATGGCCTACCTCCGAGTTGCCCATCTGTCCTTCCGGCAGGCCCACGGCTTCGCCGCTGGCTTTCAGGCGGGCTACGGAATAGTCCTCCTGCAGGCTATGGAAAAAAGGCGTTTTAGCCTGATAAATGGCGTTACCGATGCGCTTGCGTCCCAGGCCCCAACCATCGAGAACAATTAAAACCAAAGGCCTGGGGCGGCTCATGATACAGCCGCTCCCAGGGCGTTGTGAACAATTCCGGCAAATAAATCCGCATCAAGGCTGGCACCGCCTACCAGGGCGCCGTCGATTTCAGGCTCCCGCATAAATTCCTGGATATTATCCGGCTTGACACTGCCACCGTATTGAATGCGAACATCACGGGCCAGCTTCAGGCTAAACATTTCTCCCAGAACTTTACGAATGTGCTGAGCTACCTGGGCCGCATCGGTGCCGGTGGCAGCCTGTCCGCTACCAATGGCCCAGACCGGTTCATAGGCAATGACAGCTTTGCGTGCCTGGGACGGGTCCAGACCGGTGAGAGCCACGGTTACCTGTTCGCTAATCACCGACATGGTCTGGCCGCTCTGACGCTCTTGCTGGGTCTCACCCACGCAGATGATGGGGGTAAGATCATGGGCAAAGGCCGCCTTTGCCTTCCGGGCCACGTGCTGGTCGGTCTCGCCAAAAAGCTGGCGTCGCTCCGAGTGTCCCACAATTACATAATGCACACCAATATCTTTTAAAAGCAGGGGAGATACCTCCCCGGTAAACGCGCCGGCTTCTTCCCAGTACATGTTCTGTGCACCGAGTTTTAGCCCGTATGTACGGCATGGTTCTGCAATAATGCCCAACAGGGGGTGCGGAGGGCAAACCACCGCCTCCACTGAATCCGCTCTGAGCTGTTCGCCCAAACTTTCCACAAAATCCACTGCCTCTTGGCTGTCTTTGTGCATTTTCCAGTTTGCTGCGATAATGGGTATCCGCATACCAAACCCCTTCCTGATTCTACTTATCCTGCAACACTGCAATCCCTGGCAGTTCTTTGCCTTCCCAGAATTCCAGAGTAGCTCCGCCGCCGGTGGAAAGATGGGAAATATCCTGGGCCACACCGGCTTTTTCCACCGCTGCCACCACATCTCCTCCGCCGATGATGGAGAAAGCTTCGGACTCGGCTATGGCCCGGGCTACATCTATGGTCCCTTCGGCAAACTTATCAATTTCAAAAACACCGATTGGCCCGTTCCAGATTACTGTGCCGGCCTTACTTATCAGGTCTTTATATATTTTCCTTGTCTGCGGTCCGATATCCAGCGCCATTTTATCTGCGGGAACAGATTCCACCGTTACCGTCTCTGCCTGCGCCGCCTCATCCACTTTATCCGCCACAATAAAGTCCACCGGCAAACAAAGGTTAACATCGTGGTTTGCGGCCTCCCGCATAATTTCTGCGGCATCTGCTAATTTATCTTCTTCCAACAGGGACCGGCCCATGTTATGGTCTTTGGCCCGCAAAAAGGTGTTGGCCATACCGCCCCCTAAAAGAAGAGAATCAGCCGTTTTCAAAAAGGTGTTGAGCACACCGATTTTATCGGCAATTTTACTGCCCCCTACGATGGCCACCACGGGACGCGTGGGGCTATGCAGGCTTTTTGTCAGGTTTTCAATCTCAGTAATCATCAAAAGGCCGGCTACTGCGGGGATATATTGAGCTACCCCGGAATTGGAAGCATGGGCCCGGTGGGCCGTGCCGAAGGCATCGGACACAAAAACATCGGCCAACTCTGCATAAGCTTTGGCCAATTCTGAATCATTTTTTTCTTCGCCGGGATGGAAACGAACATTTTCTAATAGCAGGACGCTGCCCGGCTTCAGTTCACCGGCGGCGCGTGTTACTTCCTCCCCCACCACTTCAGATGTTTTGGTCACTTCCATCTCCAAAAGGTCACTGAGCTTTTGCGCCACGCTGTCCAAGCGCAGAGCCTCATTTACTTTACCCTTGGGGCGTCCCAGATGGCTGGCCAGAATCACCGCCGCTCCCTGCTCCAAAAGGTAGCGGATGGTAGGCAGCGCTGCGCGGATTTTGGTATCATCTGTAATTGTCCCGTCTTCTTTTCTGGGCACATTAAAATCCACACGGGTAAAAGCCCGCATTCCTGATAATTTGATATCTTTTATTGATTTTTTTGTCAAGAAAGCACACCTCCACTAAGGTAGACGGCAATGTCTATAAGCCTTTTTGGCTCAGATATGCGGCAAGGTCAATGACGCGGTAGGCATAAGCCCATTCGTTATCATACCAGGAAACAACTTTAACCATATTATCCTGGATAACCATGGTGGACAGAGCATCAACTACGCTGGAGCGTGGATCCCCTTTGTAATCCACAGAAACCAGCGGCTCATCGGAAATGCCCAGAACGCCTTGCATGGGCCCTTGGGCCGCACGGCGGAAAGCGTTGTTTACATCCTCAGCGGTAACCTTGCTGTCAAGCTCAGCCACCAAATCCACCAGCGATACCGTGGGGGTGGGCACACGAACGGCAAAGCCGTCAATTTTGCCTTTAATGCCGGGCAGAACCACGGATACGGCACGGGCCGCACCGGTGGTGGTGGGAATCATGGAGAGGCCTGCGGCTCTGGCACGACGCAGGTCTTTGTGTGTTAAATCCAAAATCCGCTGATCGTTAGTATATGCATGAATGGTGGTCATTAAACCTTTTACAAAACCAAATTCATTGTCTAATACTTTACAAACCGGGGCCAGACAATTTGTGGTGCAGGAGGCGTTGGAAATAATATGGTGCTTTTCCGGGTTATAATCTTCTTCGTTAACGCCCATAACAATGGTATAATCTTCATTTTTGCCCGGTGCGGTAATAATTACTTTTTTGGCGCTGCCGCCAAGATGGTGGCCTGCCTCCTGAGCATCCCGGAATGCTCCCGTTGCTTCCACCACGATGTCTACACCGTGGTCTCCCCAGTTCAGCTTAGACGGGTCACGGTCCGCCAGAATTTTCACTTCCCGGCCGTTAATGATTAACGCTCCGTCTGCAGCCTGCACATCGTAGGAAGTGCGCCCGTATAAAGAATCATATTTTAGCAAATGGGCCAGCATCTCCGGATCCCGAGTGCTGTTAAACGCCACCACTTCCACATCAGGATGTTCTTCTGCAATGCGGATGCAGGCGCGGCCGATTCTGCCAAAGCCGTTTACACCAATTTTTACTGTCATCTTAATTCCCTCCCGCTAAATATTTGTCTGTCTGTTTATAAAGTGTATTGGGACAATTTTGACGCAAATCGCCTTAGAACAACAAAAAGTTCGCCTGTTGGCGAAAGTCGCTCTACTTTATTTCGCGAATTGTGCATAAATTCCTGCTGCAGGATTAAATTGCATACTCTATTTTAATAATTTGTATACCTTATAAAACGGAAAAATGACCCCGTTAATAAATAAAGAAGCAGGGCGCCGCTTTGACGCCCTGCTTATGCCTTAATTACAGGCGTTTTCGCTTATTGGAAGAGGGGATGGACATTTCTTCCCTGTACTTAGCAACGGTTCTGCGGGAAACCACAATGCCCCGCTTTGACAACAGCTCCATCAGCTTTTGATCACTTAGAGGCCGCTGCACATTTTCCGCTTCTATTAATTCTTTCAGGTGGCATTTTATAGACTCGGAAGAAACGGCGGTTCCATGGTAATCATCCACACCGGAGGCAAAGAAAAACTTCAGTGGGAACAGGCCCCGCGGAGTCTGCACAAATTTATTGGAGGTAGCCCGGCTGACGGTGGATTCATGTACGCCTATTTCATCGGCAATCTGGCGCAGCGTCATGGGACGTAAATGTTTAATGCCCTGATCAAAGAAATCCCGCTGGATACGTGTAATACATTCGGTAACGCGATAAACGGTAATCCGCCGCTGTTCTATACTTTTTAAAAGCCAAAGGGCTGAGTCAAGCCTTGTTTTAATAAAAGTGGAGGTCACCGATTCACTGTCCTTGCCCAATAGGGAGCGATAATAAGGATTAACGGCCAGACGTGGAATATTTTGCTCATTTACGATAACCACATATTCGCCGTCCACTTTTTCCACCACCACATCGGGGACAACATAACGCACATCACCAACGTCTCCCGCCAGCCTCCCCGGTTTGGGATCCAATGTACGGATAAAATCTACCGCCGCCTGCACGTCGGTAGCGCCGGCCCGCAATTCGGAGGCTATTTTTTTTATTTTATTATCGGCTACGTCGGCAAGATGAGTACGGACAATGGGCTTGGCTAAAGGATGAGGGCTATTGTGTTCCTGAATCTGCAGCAAGAGGCATTCCTGTAAATCCCTGGCGCCCACACCAACGGGGTCGAACTTTTGAATTACTTCCAGAACACCCAATATCTCGCGCGGCTCCGCACCAATTAGCATGGCCAGCTCTTTAAAATCACCTTTCAGATAACCGTGCTGATCCAGGTTGCCGATGATAAACTCGCCGATATGTTTCTCGGTAGGCGTCAGGCTGCACAGGCCCAGCTGGAAAAGCAGGTGTTCCTGCAACGTCGGCTCATTGCTGAGATAATAATCAAACCCGGGAGCATCTTCATTCTGGCGAATGGTAAAGGATGTCATGGGCTCCATGCCCTCATCTTTCAGATACTCCTCCCAGTCAATGGAGTCTTTTTCCTGCACAGGCTCTTCCACAGACTCATCGGTCTTTTTTTCCGTATCCTCGCTCTCATCAATTTCCAGGACCGGATTTTCCAATAATTGATTCTGGACATATGTCTGCAGTTCCAACGCCGAATACTGCAGCAGAGTAATGGCTTGCTGCAATTCCGGAGTCATCACAAGCTTTTGAGTTTGTTCCAATTTAAGGTGGTAGGACATCCGCATAACGGTAACTCCCTTACATTTAATGAAAAGTTGTAATATATCCTATGCTCGCCCGGGACGATGATGACAAGACATAAAAAGAAACTGTACAAAGCATCAGCTTAAGTACAGTTTCTCCATGCATTGCAAAATTCCTGCCAACTTTATGACAGAAAATTCTTACAATTATCTTTTTTTACCTAAATTTTGAGCCATCTTCTCTATTTTACGCATGCGATGATTTACACCTGATTTCCCCAAAGGGGGATCCAGCATCTCTCCCAGCTCCTGCAGACTGGCTTCTGGATGTTCGATGCGCAGCCTGGCCAGCTGCCTAAGCGGCGGATCCAGAGAGTCAAGGCCGATGGTATCGTTGATGGCACGGATGCTCTCCGCCTGCTTAACCGCTGCTTCCACCGTTTTGTTTACATTGGCCGTTTCAAAATTAATCAGGCGGTTAATACGGTTACGTATATCTTTCAGGATGCGCACATTTTCAAAATTTAAGAGCGCCGAGTGGGCACCGATCACATTTAAAAAGGCCACAATTTGCTCACTGTCTTTTAAGTAGGCCAAAAAACCGTTTTTGCGGGTTGTTACTTTGGCATGGGCACCGAAAGTTTTCATCATCTCCACCAGTTCCTCTGCCTGGTGCTGATAATCAGTGTATATTTCCAGATGATAGGAGTTTTCCGGATTGGACACGGATCCGGCGGCCAGAAACGCTCCGCGCAGATAGGCCCGTCGGCAGCATTTTTTCCTGCGAATTTGCTCATTAAGTTCCTGCACCAAGGCGCCTTCCCTCATTAATCCCAGGCGGGTCAGTACCTGGCGGACTCCACCGGGCTCGGAGATGCGTATCAGATAGATATTGTTTTTTCGCAGGCGGATTTTCTTACGCACCAAAAGCTCTGAATTCAGATTGAAAATCTGCTTAAATAACTGAAAAATACGACGTGCCACGGCAGGGTTAGAGGTAACAACATTTAATGTCAGGCGTTTGCCGCTAATCTGGACATTACCGCTGAGTCGGATAAAAGCGGTTAATTCCGCCACCTGACAGCAGGAATCACCCAACTCTTTGCGGGACAGTTCATTTTTTGTCTGCAGTGCGTATGTCATACTGTACACCTCTTTCACGGCGAAGTATACGTGTCAGCAGTTTAGGACCCTTGCTACCGTTTCCGTTTTTTACGCATTGCTTGGGCCTGGGAAATTATTTTTCTTGCCAGCGCATCCTGGTCATGCCGTACTAATGCTTCATGGGAAATCAGTGCGGCAGTTTGCACATCCACATCCATCTGCCGTAGCCGGTCTTTATCCGGAACAACGGGCACCGCCCCATCGTTGGCGTACTTTTCCAAAAGCGGGTCGGGAATATCCAGATTATCATTGACCACCACCATGTCAACCAGGCCCGGACCAACGTGGTCATAAATGGCCTGCAGGTGATCGGCGGCAGTATAGTCATCGGTTTCACCCGGTTGGGTCATTACGTTACAGATATAAATTTTCTTGGCCTTACTTTCCCGCAGCGCTTCTGCCACTCCCGGCACAAGCAGGTTGGCCAGCACGCTGGTGTAAAGGCTCCCCGGCCCAATCACCACAATTTCTGCATCGGCAATGGCCCTGGCGGCGCCGGGATAGATTTGTGAGGTATCCGGCTCCAAGTGCAGGCGCTCAATTTTGCCCTGCTCTTCGGGGATACGGCTTTCGCCCCGGATTAGGCGTCCGTCGTCTAAACGGGCCACCAGGTCCAGTTTATCCAGGGTTACCGGCAATACCTGCCCCTTAACGGCCAGAACCCGGCTGGCGGCAACCACCGCTTCTTCAAAGCCGAACTCTTCTGTCAGAGCAGCCAAAAACAAATTGCCCAGGTTGTGACCTTCCAAACCTTCACCGTTGGCAAAACGGTATTGAAATACCCTTTCTAAAAGCGGCTCGGTATTAGCCAGTGCCAAAAGACAATTGCGAATATCACCGGGGGGCAGCATACCTAAGTTTTCACGCAGGCGCCCCGAACTGCCACCGTCATCGGTTACAGCCACAATGGCGGACAAATTGGAACTGTACGCTTTTAAACCGCGCAAGAGGGTGGACAAGCCGGTCCCGCCTCCGATGGAGGTAATCAGCGGTCCGTTCTCACGGCAATAGTCCTTATAGAGCTCTTCCCAAAGCTGTGCTTCCTTGCGGGCGGATTTGTGACGGCCCAGATTTCGCAGTCTGGGAAAAATAAAAGCGGCACTGCCCAGTGCAAGGCCCAGGAAAAAATCGCGAATTTGCATAATCTCGTCTCCTAAGCTTTGTCAATATCCCGATACTCTTTAATCACACGATAATTCTTGCCGCTGAGGATCTTCCCCAGTTCATTGACCATAGATACCGACCGGTGCTTGCCGCCGGTACAGCCGATGGCTATTACCAATTGCGGCTTGCCCTCTTTGATATAACAGGGCACAAGAAACTGAATCATGTCCACAAGCTTTTGAAAAAATTTGTGGGTAATTGTCCACTTCCAGACATATTCTTTCACTTCTTCGTTATTGCCCGTGAGCGGACGCAAATGTTCAACATAATGCGGATTAGGCAAAAAACGAACGTCGAAAACCAGGTCGGCATCCAGCGGGACGCCATACTTGAAACCGAAGGCTACTAACGTTATCAGTATATTCTCCTGTTCGCTGTCCGGTGCATATAACGAAGTGATTTCTTCTTTTAGCTGCTGGGGGGTCAAGGCGGTGGTATCAATAATCTTATCTGCCTTACTGCGAATCATGGCCAGCCGGTTGGTTTCTTCCTTGATACCCTCCAGAATACTGCCCAGGGAAGCCAGAGGATGGCGTCTCCTTGTTTCTTTAAAACGCCTGATTAAAACATCTTGGTCCGATTCCAGGAAAAGAATTTCATAATCAAACCCGATATCCTCCAAGGCCTGCAGCGCTTCCAGGAGACTGGTGAAAAATTCGCCCCCCCGGATATCCGATACCAGAGCAATCCGGTTTATTTTACCTTCTGACTGGGCAGCCAGCTCGGCAAACTTGGGGATTAGCATCGGCGGCAAATTGTCAATACAGAAATATCCCAAATCTTCGAAGCTGCGCATGGCCTGACTTTTGCCTGCCCCCGACAGCCCGGTAATAATGACAAACCGGATATTTTCCACAGATCTCCCTCCATTCCAAGCTAAATACTAGTTCCGTTTCAGGCGCCTAAAGTCCTGCTTTTTTGCGACAGATTGCCTTCCAGATTGACAATACGCTCCCGCGGAATATTGAGCCGCTCCACCAGCTTGTACGCTGCGGCAAAATCCCCCACCCGCCCGGGCTCATGGGCGTCACTGTTAATAACAAAACGGACGCCTGTGGGCATGGCTGCTTTAATAAAGGGATCCAGTTCTTCTCCGTAGGAGCTGTTAATCTCCAGGAAAGTATTCTGCTGATGGCAGGCACGGGCCAGCGCCACCGTATCTATGTCCACCTGTAAACCGGGATGCGTAATAATATCGATGGGATAACGTTTCACCGCTGCCACAATGGCGTCGGTATTAATTTGTCTCAACCTGGACGAACTTCTTCCCGTCCAACCGGCCAAGAAATTTTGCGCCATCTGCTTAAAGCCGTCAAAGCTTTTTACCTTAACCAATTTGTGATACCCCACCAACAGAATATCCAATTCCCGCAGCATGGTGGTGGGCACATCAATGGTTCCGTCGGTATCCACGATATTGGCCTCCACGCCTAACAGGATTTCCAGTTTTGGATATTTGCGCCGCAGCGAGGCCACTTCTTTTTGCATGCGGTAAAAAGCCTGTACACCGCCAATGCCAATAAAGAAATGGCCGGGACCGTGGTCGGCAATGGCCAGCGTGGACAGGCCCCGTTTAACGGCAGCCTCTACGTTATCCTTAATACTGCCCTTACCATGGCTGTATCTGGTATGGGTATGATAATCTGCTATAACTTTCATAACAAAAAAGGCACCTCCTTATAGGTAGTGTGCCCAAATTAAGTCCATTCACGGAGTTTTTCTTCATCAAGCAGCACAATCCGCTGTTTATCAAGGGTCAAAACACCGTCTTTCTGAAAGCGGCTCAAAATACGGGCCACAGTTTCGCGGGAGGTCCCAATCATGCTGGCCATTTCCTGACGGGTAAGATCCAACTCCAGCACGATGCCGTCTTTGGTCTGCTTCCCCTCACGCCTGGCAAAACGCAGCAGCAGGCCAGCCATCCGGCCATAAGCATCGTGCAGAGCTAAATCACGCACCAAAAGCTGCGCCTGGCGTAAACGTTTGCTCATTACGCGCAGCAATTTAATGGCCAAGAGCGGATGGCTCTGCATCAGTTTTTCCATATCCGCACTGCGCAAAAGCCAACACTGTGTGTCTTCCACCGCTTCCGCCGTGGCCGGATATGGCCCGCGGTCAAAGAGAACCACTTCGGCGAAGATGTCACCGTCTTTTAGCATATGCAAAATCTGTTCCCGTCCGTCGGCGGTAGACTTGGAGATTTTCACCCGCCCCTGCCGGATTACAAATAATGCCTCCCCCTGTTCTCCCTCCATAAAGAGAACCGAGCCTTTGGCATATGAGCGTTCAATCATTACAGCGGCCACCATTCCCAGGTCCTCTTCGCTCAGACCTTCGAAAAAAGGAACCTTCTTCAGATATTCCACATTCTTATTCAGTGCCGCCACCTACTTTCCGTCGCTTTGGGAAACAAACCGTCTTTTGCCTCGTCGGGCCAGAAAACGGCGGACACGGTCCCCGTTTATGTTCAGGATATTTTCAGCGGGAATCCCGGCATCCAGTGCCACTTCCACCGCCAGGTCCAGCTCACCCACATTTCCGGAGAAGTGGGAGTCACTGCTTATAGATACCAGAATACCGTATTCTCTGGCCAGGCGGGCAATTTCCCGGCAGGGCTTCCTGCTTCCCTTGCGGACCAGAAACGAACTGTTGTTAATTTCCAGAGCTTTATTCTGCTGCTTTGCTGTTTGGACCACCTTTTCCATCTCAATGGGGAAGTCCGGATTGCCGGGATGGACTATGATGTCCACATAGGGGTTTTGCAGCGCATTTACCAGAGCTTTGGTGTTCTTCTTTTGGCAAAGGGGCTCCATACAGACATTATGCAACCCGGCCAGCACTATATCGAGCCTCTTTAAATAGTATTCCTTCAAATCCAACGAACCTTGCTCGTCCAGAATATTGACCTCGGCACCCCGCAAAATTTCCACGCCATGAATCTCAGGCGGCAAAACCCGCATGTTGCCGAAATAGTACTGGTGGGGGCCGCCGGGCATAGCCGGCCCGTGATCAGTGATGGCTATCATTTCCAAACCTTTGGCCGCCGCCGCTTTGGCAGTTTCTTCAATGGTACTGTACGCATGCCCGCTGGCCAATGTATGGACATGCAAATCAGCAAGAATCTTCATTACAGAAAATACACCTCATCAGTATATAACATGATAGTCAATTGCTTTAAGGTTGACACATCCGGTCATCAGCATGCCGTGGCGCAGCTGTGCTGTCATTTTCTCCAGCATTTGCCCCACACCTTCCGCTCCGCCGCCAAAAGCAGACCAAATCGACGGGCGTCCCACCAGCACCGCATTGGCTCCCAGGGCAAGCATTTTCAGGGCATCAATGCCGTTGCGCACACCACCATCGGCAAAAACGAAAATTTCACCTTTCACCCGCTCCACTATTTCCGGCAGCACATCGGCCACGCCGGGGGTACCGTCCAGGACCCGGCCTCCGTGGTTGGAAACAACAATGGCTTCCGCACCCATTTCCACCGCCATTTCAGCTTCCTGAACAGTCATAATACCTTTTAGAATCAAGGGGAGCTTGGTAAAGCTCTTTAGTTCACGCAATTGATAAAAAGTCTTGGGCCCCACCGGATGGCCTTTCATGGCCATGGTCACCAGGCCGGCGCCGTCGATATCAATACCCACCGCCACCGCACCGGCTGCTTCGGCCTGACCAATCCGCTCCTTAATGGAATCCATGGAGCGGGGCTTGATAATGGGAATCCCCAATCCCGTTGACCGGAGGGCATCCAGCCCTGCGGTGTAAATTTCATCTTCTGCACCGTCGCCGGTAAAGGCCAGTGAACCGGCCTCCTTTGCTCCCTCAGTCAAACAGGAGACAAACTCCGCTTCCGTCAGTGCCCCACCCATATTATAAGACGCTCCGGTCAGCGGTGCCACAAAGATGGGACTGGAAAAGGTATGATTGAACATTTTAAGTGTGGTGTCCGGCTCATCAATCTGATGCATGGTGCGCAAATTGATGTGATACATTGCCAACGATTCGATATTGTTTATGAAGGCAGAACCGGTAAGCAGGCCGCCCATGCCGGGAACTTCACCGGCGCAGGCTTTACCGTTGCATTGCGGACACACGCGGCAGTATCCCTGCATTTTTTCCCGGGCCCGGTCCCTGATTTGTTTTTCATCCATGGCGACCACCTTCCTCACCGTCGAAAAGATACTTATATATAAAATCTGCCACTCCATGCTCCGTATTGGCGGAGGTGATAATATCGGCCACCGCTTTTACTTCTTCGCGGGCGTTTGCCACCGCCACGCCCATGCCGGCATAAATTATCATATCCAGATCATTAAAACTGTCTCCCACCGCCGCCACTTCAGCCTGCGGGATATTATGTTTTTCCGCCAAAAACCGTAGCGCCTGGCCTTTGGTGGCCAAACGGTCGGTAATCTCCAGAAAATGCGGCCGGGAAATGGTAATGGACAACTCATCTCCATACTGCTCCAGAATCCTGTCTTTTATGCCGTCCAGCCAGCCGTCCCGGTTTATAATGGTGAGCTTGGTGGGTGGTGTATGTAGAAACTCAGCCAAATCGCCGACCGCCGTCACCTTCACCTTGGCCAGGTTCTGATAATAGCGGGACAGCTCATTTTCCTGGGCCACAAACAGTTCATCGTTAATATAGGCATTAAGATGCAGATTCTCTTCTGCCGCCAGCTCCGCCATTTCCTGCGCCAGATTAAGCGGTACCGGCCGGTGATAAAGGGTATCTTCTCCTCCGGCAGTGCGAATTAAAGCACCGTGATAGGTTATCAGGGGCAGGTCAATCTGCAATTCCCGGGCAAAAGGCACCGCCGAACGAAACATTCTCCCCGTAGCCAGCGTCACCAGGACACCATGTTTTGCTGCCTGGCGTATGGCGTGCCGGTTCTGGGGCGAGATTAAAAAGTCATCGCCCAGTAAGGTATCGTCCAGATCCAAAGCCAATAGTTTAAATGTCAACCACATCACCTCATTGCCAACAGAAGCTCTCAGGCATAAAGACTGTCAGCTTTATTATCATATCACGCATCCCCATGTTTTTTCCAGTTGCTCTGTAAAAAAAATAAGAAAGTCACGCTTATTCTGTGCCCTCAACGCGTGCTTTCAATACTGGTTACCTTAGCAACTTCGCAAATTGCGAAGCGTTATAATTTCTACCAGTGCAAGCAAAAGTTTTCCTGCAGGAATTAACTATAAAAGCTAGAATATAGCAGAAAGCGTTGCACACTTTGTTGAAAAAAATACAACTATAGGGGTCGGCATAAATGGAATCCATATATTTATTCTTTCAGGCAAACATCAAGCTGGTGTACTTTATTTATGGCCTGGTTTTTTTTATGATGGGGTTTGCCATTGCTCTGCAAAATGAGAAAAAAAGCTCGCTGATTCTGTCCAGATCCTTTAATTATCTGGCCATCTTTGGCATCGTTCACGGCATCTCGGAATGGGGCCATGTTTTTATTCCCATTGCGGAGAGGTACAGCAGTGACGCCGCTATTGCCGCCATGCACCTGATTGAGGCAAACCTAATTGGTTTTTCCTTTGTCTTTTTATTGTACTTCGGCGTCAAGCTGTGTGTGGATACGCTGGATTTGCCGGAGCAAATCCTGTGGATTCCCAAAATTGCAGGTTTCCTCTGGTTTACCGGCCTTATTGTCTACCCGCATTTGATGCAGTTGCCGGACATTAATCAATGGTATCTGCTGGCCGACATTGTTTCCCGTTATGCTTTTGCCTTCCCCGGTTCGGCTCTGGCCGCCTATGGCATCTGGCTGCAGCGGGATGATCTGGCCTCCCTGGGCCAGCCCAGCGTGTTTGGCCATCTGCGCTGGACGGCGGTAATGTTTGCCCTTTATGCCGTCTTTGCCGGTTTGATTGTGCCCCAGGCACCGTTTTTCCCCGCCAACCGGCTCAACATTCAAAACCTGTTTAGTCTCACCGGTTTTCCGGTGGCAGTCTATCGGGCCACAATTGTTGCAGTAATTTCTTATTTTGTCATTCGCCTGACGGCAATTTTTAATTATGAATATCGCCAGGAACTAATCGAAACCCAGCAGAGTTATGCCATTTTGCGGGAAAGGCAGCGCATTCGCCGCGATATGCATGACGGAATTCTTCAGGGAATTTATGCGGTGGGACTCTCCATGGACACCGCCAAACACCTGACCACGGTAAATCCGGCAAAAGCTGCCGACATCATCGCCAAAGGCAATCAGCGCCTGGATGAAATCAATACGGAAATACGACACTACATCATGGATATGCAGTCTACCACATTTGGCGAGCTTTCCGTTAAAGAAATTGTTCTGGGCATGGTGGAAGAGTTCAAGGACCAGCATAAACTGCCGGTGGAAGTGCGCATTCATGACTCCCGGAATGAAAAATTAAGTTCGCAACATAAAGAGCAGATCTATTTTATCGTTCAGGAGCTTTTGACTAATATTGCCCGGCACAGCAAAGCCACCAAGGCAGCCGTTTCCCTGGTCTTTCATCCCCAACATCTCATCCTGGAAGTTTCCGATAACGGCATCGGCTTGCCTGCCAAACAGCGGCGCAGTGGTCTGCAAAATATCATGGACAGATCCGAACAAATCGGCGCCGACATTGAAATACAAAGCAGCAAACAAAACGGCACTTTAACCAGGCTGCAGATTCCGTACAACTAATGAAACATCTTAAAGTAAGAAGTAAAAGGCACGCCGGCGGCGTGCCTCTTTTATATCAACAGACTATTCAGTTCTCTACTTTTCATCAAAAACTGCACTGAGCACACTACTGATGATAGATAGCAGCAGCGCACCGGCAATGCCCATCAAAATCCCGTCCACATAGAATCCGGTCACCGCTTCGGCAACAAGCCACAACAAAAAGCCGTTAATAACCAAAGTAAAGAGCCCCACGGTCAATATGGTGATGGGCAGGGCAATCAAATTCACCACCGGGCGTATTACCGAATTGACAAAGCCCCAGACCAATGCAGCCACCACAACTGCGGCAAAACCGTCCAGCGTAATTCCGGTTATAATCTGCGCTGTTAAATAAAGCGCAATCGCATTGAGAATCCAACGCCAAATAAAACCCCGCACATTTCTCACCTCGGTTATGTAATAAGCGTGCTTTGTAACAATACTTCAATTCGACACAACAAGCAAAATCCCTTTTAATTGCTAAACATTACCGGATAAACCCTGATTTGCCGATTATTACGGACATATTTTGGGCCCGAACCTGAATACTAAGAAGAGAATGCAAGCTTTTTGGGAGGGTCAATATGTTAACAGGAAGCAAAACAATTTTTACTGCGGAGCCGGTACAATGGGCCGCAGATTATGTGCTTGATATCCTGGAAACACTGCAGGAAGGAGCCACCGACAGCGAATATGGCCTGGAGTTACTGGCGCTGGAACGGGAAGAGCTGCGCGGCGTATGGCAGGAATTAATGAATACTGCCCCGTCGGCCAAGAAGCCCGTTTTTTTTGCCGCAGGACGGGAAGGCGCCCGGCTGTTTGTGATTCGTCAGCTACTATCGGTACTGCCTGCACGACAATGCTTACTGCATGATCTGGACAGGGTTTTTCAGCAGACCTGTGTACGCCTGGCTCATGAATATTTCTTTTTTGCCGGCTTTCATTTATGCCTGGAAAAAAAAGCGCCTCCTGAGGAAATAGTGATCCGCGCCTTAAAAATAATGGAGAGACAGGGCTTAAGCAGCAAAATGCTGTTGGGTGAGCATCCCCTGCATATCTACTGCCTGGATTATGAAATGCCGGATCCAGCCTATTATCTCTACCCTTCACACTCCATTGTCTGCGGGGCCACCGATTTTACCCCCCAGCGGCAACTGCACTGCCTGCTGCATGAACTGGGTCACGTGGTTTATGCCGGCAAACAAAACAACAAACTGCAGCCAGATAACGCCAGCCGGCGGCAAATGGCGGAACAGTTTGCCAATGGTTTTGCCAGAAAACATCTCACCCCGGTTTAAGTCCGGTCCTCTTCACGGAGATACTCATACAGGGTGGCGGCAACAGCTTCATTCATGCCCTCCACCTCAGCCAACTGTTCAACGGAAGCTCTGCGCATTTCGGCAATACTGCCAAAATGTTTTAGCAGAGCTTTTCTGCGTGCCTCACCAATCCCCGGCACATCCAGCAAAAGCGATCCCCGGACCCCTGGCCGGCGTTTGCGCTGATAGGTGATGACAAAGCGGTGAGCCTCATCCCGCACCCGCTGCAGAAGCTGCAGCGCAGCACTATTGCGTGGCAGGCGCAGCGGCTCACGGCGGCCGGTGACAAAAACCAGTTCTTCTTCCTTGGCCAAAGAGATCATGGGCACATCGTTATAGCCGGCCTCCTCCATGGCTTGCCGGGCCGCATTAAGCTGTCCGATGCCGCCATCAATGAGAATCAAATCCGGCACCAACAAAAACGGATCTTCCATGTTCTCCGGGGGCTCACCGGCATCCCGCAGTGCCGCCAGACGGGCAAAACGCCGGGAGAGTGTTTCCCGCATGGATGCATAATCATCGGGCTTATCTACGCTACGGACGCGAAACCGCCGGTAATCAGACGGCTTTGCCACTCCGTTTTCAAAGACTACCATGGCCGCCACCGTACCCTCTCCGTGCAGATGGGAAATATCATACCCTTCAATGCGGCAGGGAGGCTCTTCCAGAGACAGTGCTTCGGTCAGGGCACGCAGCGCTGCCTGGGGATCCCTGGCTCGCTGACGCAGCACTTCCTGCTCCAAAAACATGGCAGCATTGTCCAGCGCCATACGCGCCAGATCTTTTTTTGCTCCGCGCTGCGGCACATGGATACGGACCCGTCCGCCTCTTTTACCCCGCAGCCACTCCTCCAACAGAGCTGCATCGGGTATCTCCCCGGAAAGAAGAATTTCCGGCGGAATCTCCCCGGCATGGGTGTAATAGCGGCGCAAAAAAGCGGCCAACATTTCCGCCTCATCCTCACCGGTGGGATTAGTCAGCAAAAAATGCTCCCTGCCGGTCAGCTTACCGCCCCGCACCGCAAAAAGCTGGGCGCAGCCCAGATCTTCCCCGGCGGCCAGCGCAATAATATCGCGGTCGCCCCCTTCTGTGAGGGCGATTTTTTGTTTCTCCCGGATAGCCTCCACCGCCTGGTACTGGTCGCGCAGCCGGGCAGCCTTCTCAAATTCCAGGTTTTGTGCCGCCTCTTCCATCCGGGCTGCAAGTTCATGCAGCAGCCGGTCCTGCTTTCCCTCCAGAAACAGCAGCACTTCATCCACCAGCTTGCGGTACTCTTCTTCACCCACTTCTCCGTCACAGGGAGCCAAACAGCGGTCGATATGGCGGTTCAGGCAGGGGCGCCCGGACTTGGCCGGATCCACCGGCCCGCGGCAGTGCCGCAGCGGAAACAACCGCCTGATGAGACGGATTGTCTCCCGTACCGCCCCGGCGTTGGTATAGGGGCCGAAATAACGGGCACCGTCCTTTTCCACCCGCCGGGCCACATGGATGCGGGGGAATGGCTCCTGCACCGTAACACGGAGATAGGGGTAATGTTTATCATCTTTTAAATCGATATTGTAACGGGGCTTGTACTCTTTAATCAGATTGCTCTCCAGAATCAGCGCTTCCACTTCGGTGTCCGTCACCGTGTAGTCCAGGTCGGCAATCTTCTCCACCAGGGCCCGCACCTTGGGTGAGAGTTTCTGGGCAGACTGAAAATAGGAGCGGACCCGCTGTCTCAGATCCACCGCCTTGCCAACGTAAATAATCTTGCCCCGCTGATCTTTCATCAGATAGACACCGGGGCGGCGCGGCAGCCGCGCCAGTTTATCCTGGATAGTATCTTTCTCAGTCATACATGCCTCCGCTACTCCTGGGCCCTAGCCAGGACTTTCTGTAAAAACCGTCCGGTGTGCGATTCCGCCACCTGAGCCACCTCTTCGGGGGTGCCGCTGGCCACAATCCTACCGCCGGCATCCCCGCCTTCGGGCCCCAGATCAATCAGATAATCGGCGCGCTTAATCACATCCAGGTTATGCTCAATGACCAAAACACTGTCACCGTTATCCACCAGCCGGTCCAGGATGGTCAAAAGTTTGCTGATATCATCGCTGTGCAGGCCGGTGGTGGGTTCGTCCAGAATATAGAGGGTTTTGCCCGTACTGCGGCGGGAAAGTTCGGTGGCCAGCTTTACACGCTGCGCCTCTCCGCCGGAGAGGGTGGGTGCAGGCTGTCCCAGGCGAATGTAGCCCAGTCCCACATCGTAGAGTGTCTGCAGTTTGCGTTTAATGCGGGGAATGGCATCAAAAAACTCCAGCGCTTCGGTCACCGTCATGGCCAGCACATCGGCGATGTTTTTGCCCTTATAACGGATCTCCAGAGTTTCCCGGTTGTAACGTTTGCCGCGGCATACTTCGCAGGGCACATAAACATCGGGCAGAAAATGCATCTCGATGCGCAAAATGCCGTCACCGCGGCAGGCTTCGCAGCGGCCACCCTTAACGTTAAAGCTGAAGCGTCCAGGCATGTAGCCGCGGGCCCGCCCCTCGGAGGTGCGGGAAAACAGCTCCCGGATATAATCAAAAACACCGGTATAGGTGGCGGGGTTGGAACGCGGCGTACGCCCGATGGGTGACTGGTCCACATCAATTACCTTATCCAGATGCTCAAGCCCCAAAAGCTCATCATGGTCCGCCGGTTTCTGCCGACCGCGGTGCAACTCCAGTGCCAGCCGCCGGTAAAGAATCTCATTAATCAGGGTGCTTTTCCCGGAGCCGGAAACTCCGGTGACACAGGTCAGCACACCAAGAGGAATGGGCACACTAAGGTCTTTTAAGTTATGGGCCTTGGCGCCCTGGACTTCCAGCCACTTACCGTTGGGCTCCCGCCGTTTATCAGGTACATGAATGGCTTTTCTGCCGCTCAGATACTGCCCGGTCACCGATTCGGGAACTTTTTTAATCTCCTCCACCGGCCCGGCGGCCACCACCCGGCCGCCCCAGGCACCGGCACCGGGACCGATATCAAGAATATGGTCGGCGCGTTCAATGGTCTCTTCATCGTGCTCCACCACAATCACAGTGTTGCCCAGATCCCGTAAACGCTCCAAAGTTTTAATCAACCGCTCGTTGTCGCGCTGGTGCAAGCCGATGCTGGGCTCATCCAGGATATAGAGCACTCCGGTGAGACTGGAGCCAATCTGGGTGGCCAGGCGGATGCGCTGTGCCTCGCCACCGGACAGGGTGCCGGCGGCACGGTCCAGCGTCAGGTACTCCAAACCCACATTTAAGAGAAAGCCAAGCCGCTCTTCAATTTCCTTGATCACCAGGCGGCCAATCTGCTGTTCCTTCTCCGATAACTCCAGGCTGCCTATATATTCCCGCGCCGCATGCACGGTGAGGGACGTTACTTCGGCGATGTTTTTCTCCCCCACCGTCACCGCCAGGCTGGCAGCCTTCAGCCGGCTGCCGCCGCATTCCGGGCAGGGCGTATGGGACATATAACTTTCCAGGTCTTCACGAACCTGCTCCGAGGTGCTCTCCCGGTAGCGCCGCTCCAGATTGGGGACAACCCCTTCAAAGCGCAGGTTATATTGATGCAAACGGCCGTGAGCATCTGTATAGCTAAAGGGAATCCGCTCCTTTGCTCCCCATAAGAGCAGTTTCTGCTGCTTTTTAGGCAGTGAGGCAAAGGGTTTGTCCATATCGATTTCAAAATGCTTGGCCGCCGTCTCCAGTAGCTGCTGATAATAACCCTGTGTGCCTGATTTCCAGGGAGCGATGGCCCCTTCTCTTAAAGTACGCCGTTTGTCGGGAATTACCAGATCCGGGTCAATTTCTGCCTTGCTGCCCAGGCCGGTGCACGGCGCGCATGCTCCGTACGGACTGTTAAAAGAAAACATCCGCGGAGACAACTCTTCAAAGGAAAAACCGCACTGCGGGCAGGCAAAAGCCGAGGAAAAGAGAATTTCCTCCCCGTCAATAACGTCGATTATCACCAGTCCTCCACCGTAATTCAGTGAAGTTTCCAGCGAATCGGCCAGCCGCGGTTCCAGCCCTTCCTTGATTACCAGACGGTCTACAACAATTTCGATGTTATGCTTTTTGTTTTTATCCAAAGTAATTTCTTCATCCAAGTCACGCAGCTCACCGTCCACCCGCACCCGGACAAAGCCGTCGGCCCGGGCATCCTGGAACAGTTTGCTGTATTCACCTTTACGGCCCCGTACCAGCGGCGCCAACACCTGAATTTTGGTGCGCTCCGGCATGGTCATTATCCTGTCCACCATCTGCTCCACCGTTTGCTGGGCAATCTGGATCTCACAGTGGGGGCAGTGGGGCCGGCCGATGCGGGCAAACAACAGCCGCAGGTAGTCATATATTTCCGTCACCGTACCCACCGTGGAGCGCGGGTTGCGGGAGGTAGTTTTCTGGTCAATGGAAATTGCCGGTGAGAGCCCCTCAATATAGTCCACATCCGGCTTATCCATCTGTCCCAGAAACTGCCGGGCATAAGCGGACAAAGATTCCACATAGCGGCGCTGCCCTTCGGCATAGACCGTATCAAAAGCCAGGGAAGATTTCCCTGAACCGGACACACCGGTAATCACAACCAACCGGTTGCGCGGGATTTCCACATCAATATTGGCCAGGTTATGTTCCCGGGCCCCTTTAATTAAAATCTTATCCTGAATCATTTATTTCTCCTCTATTCCTGTTTTTCGCAGCGCTGCAATCATATCGCGCAGGTGGGCAGCCTGTTCAAAATCCAGCTCCTTGGCTGCTTTTTTCATTTCCTTTTCCAGCTTGGCAATTGTCTTCTTACGTTCCGCCGGGCTCAGCTCTGCCGGGCTGTCTTTATCCACATAGTCGGAGAGCGCCTCTTCTGCCACCTGGGTGGCTTCAATTACGGCACGCACCGCCTTTTTAATAGTAGCAGGTGTAATATTGTGCTCCCGGTTAAATTCCATCTGAATCTGACGGCGCCGTTCTGTTTCATCCATGGCCTTTTGCATGGAATCGGTTACTTTATCGGCATACATAATCACGGTGCCGTGGACGTTACGGGCCGCCCGGCCAATGGTCTGAATCAGGGAACGCTCCGCCCTGAGGAAGCCTTCTTTATCGGCATCTAAAATGGCCACCAGGGAAACCTCGGGCAAATCCAGCCCTTCCCGCAGCAGGTTAATACCCACCAGTACATCAAACTCACCCAGGCGCAAATCACGGATAATTTCCATCCGCTCCAGGGTGTTAATTTCCGAGTGCAGGTAACGGACCCGCACGCCCAATTCCTTATAATACTCGGTTAAGTCCTCCGCCATCCGTTTGGTCAGCGTGGTGACCAGCACCCGCTCATTGGCCTCAGCCCGGAGGCGGATTTCACCGTACAGATCATCAATCTGTCCTTTTACGGGACGCATAATAATCTCCGGGTCAATTAGGCCGGTGGGCCGGATAATCTGCTCCACCACCTGTTGACTGTGTTCCTGCTCGTAGGGGCCCGGCGTGGCAGAAACATATACCGCCTGATTCACCAGCTCCTCAAACTCATGGAAAATCAGGGGGCGGTTATCCAGCGCCGAAGGAAGGCGGAAGCCGTGCTCCACCAGCGTCTCCTTACGGGAGCGGTCCCCGGCGTACATCCCCCGGACCTGGGGAATGGTTTGGTGCGACTCATCTATAAACAGCAGAAAATCCTCCGGAAAATAATCTATCAGCGTATGGGGACGGCTGCCTGCAGGCCGCCGGTCCATGTGGCGTGAATAGTTTTCGATGCCGGTGCAAAACCCGATTTCGTTCATCATCTCCAAATCATAGTTGGTCCGCTGCTCCAGCCGCTGGGCTTCCAGCAGTTTATCCCTGCTGCGCAGCTCCTGCAGCCGCACCTCCAACTCCGACCGGATATCAACCATGGCCGCTTCCAGCGTATCCCGGGAAGTGACAAAGTGGGAAGCGGGGAAAATAGCAATATGCTGCCGCTCACCAAGAATTTCACCGGTCAGCGTATCTATCTCCCGGATCCGCTCTATTTCATCACCGAAAAACTCCACCCGCACCGCTTTCTCCGTAGACGAGGCGGGGAAAATCTCCAGCACATCGCCGCGCACCCGGAAACGGCTGCGCTCCAGCTGCACGTCGTTGCGTTCAAACTGGATGGACACCAGCTGCTTGACAATCTCGTCCCTGCTCTTTTCCATCCCCACCCGCAGCGAAACCACATGCTCTCGGTATTCATCCGGGGAGCCCAGGCCGTAGATGCAGGACACACTGGCCACAATAATAACATCGCGGCGCTCAAACAGCGCACTGGTGGCTGAGTGGCGCAACTTTTCAATTTCATCATTAATGGCCGAATCCTTTTCGATATAAGTATCGGACTGGGGGATATACGCCTCCGGCTGGTAGTAATCATAATAACTGACAAAGTACTCCACGGCATTGTCGGGGAAAAAATCACGAAACTCGCTGCACAGCTGAGCCGCCAGCGTTTTATTATGTGCAATTACCAACGTGGGCCGCTGCACTTTTTCAATAATATTGGCCATGGTAAAGGTTTTACCTGAACCGGTGACCCCCAACAGAGTCTGGTGCCGAAAGCCTTTTTTCAGCCCCTCCGTCAGCTCCTCAATGGCCTTGGGCTGATCGCCCTGCGGGCCAAACTCACTTTTAATCTGAAACCGTGTCATCTATCCTGCTCCTTATAAATTTTCCTCATACAAGTAAACATAACTATTATACCACAAACATGTCGATTTTTGACCACCCCGAACAAGGTGAGACAAAGGGGACAGGTGATTTTGTCTCACTTTTCGTGGACAGAGGGACAGGTTTTTCTGTCCACACCGTTGGAGAAGACGCCTCCTTGCAAGAAATTGCACACTAAATGCGAAAAAAGGTCCGTCCCCGATTTGCACGATTTGCACACAAAAAAAAACTGTGAGGCCACAGTTTAGTGAAGAGGAGATTTATGTTAGAAAATTTAAAGACCTGTCCTTCCGGTGCGGAAAGCAGGCCTAAACAGGCGTTCCTTCGGCAACCGGCTGTCATGACTGCTTTGCAGTGTTAGACCCTTGGCTTTGCGTCCCTGCCTTTCAACAGGTTTGCCCTGAGCGAATGTCATTTTATCGTTCAGATTATCACAGGCTGCATTTTTTGTCAAGCTATGCCAGATAATGCCTGTCCGCAAAATTTACTGCAGCTCCGGCGGCTTGGCCAACCGCCAGGGCGGAATTTGCGTATCCAGCTCCTGTAAGGAAACCGGCCACTCCGCATCTTTTAAAGCCTGAAAATCCCCAGACTTGCTTAAACCTTCATGAAACTTCAAGTCCGCCTGCAAAAGCTGCTGTGCTTCCAGCAAAGCGGCATTGGTCTGCTGCAGCGACCGTAGTATCTGCTTGTTGGTTTCGGCCTGACGCAGCGTTAGCTGCTTAAGCAGGTTCTGCATCTCCAATAACTTCTTTTCGCTACCTTCGGGCATAATAAACACCTCCCGGCGTTATTTTTTCCCAACAATAAAAAAATAGACGGATGCGCCGCCTATTTTTCCGCTGTTCTTAACTTTTGTATTTTTTCTCCCAGGGCGGAGAAAAAATGATTGTGGTTTATTTCCGCATAAGCCGGGGTGAATCGGTCCGGCACCGGAATAATGCCCGGGTCCGGGCCGGGTATATCCACGGTATGGCGCAGTCCGTCCCGCATGATTTCCAGCTCCAGGTCGGGTCCGGCCATGGCCAGCAGATTTTTGTACATGGCTGTATCATGGACCGCAAACCGGTTCATGGCAAGAATAACATCATGGGGCTGCAGGCCTGCCTTTTCCGCCGGAGAACCGGGAAAAACATCCATCACCTTCACCCCTTT
The DNA here is from genome assembly GCF_000174415.1 of Dethiobacter alkaliphilus AHT 1. Taxonomy (NCBI): domain Bacteria; kingdom Bacillati; phylum Bacillota; class Dethiobacteria; order Dethiobacterales; family Dethiobacteraceae; genus Dethiobacter; species Dethiobacter alkaliphilus. Next base: position 37,038 of record NZ_ACJM01000005.1, on the reverse strand, counting down.
GTCCGGTGCCACAAACAAAGGCTGCCTGGAAAACTCCCGCTGATTGTTGCGCATGATTAAAAATTCGTGGCCAAAGGGAGCAAACAGGGCGGCGGGAATCATCACCAGCGGCTCATAAAAAGCGGCAAAGGCCACGGCGATGAGAACCACGCTGTAGAGGCCGAGATTAACCGCAGATTGTTTACTTTTTTCCCGGGGCGGAGTGGAGACAGCCATATCGCCGTAACCCAGTCCGGCCACAATGGGCATCAACATATACATCAGCGTCTCTCCCGGGCCGGGCACGGAGCCGCTGGAAAGCAGTGGCCACCACTGAGGCATACGTGCCGCCCCAATGGCCGCATCAGCGGCTTCCATAGTAACCACCATGGCCACCAACCCCACCAATGGCAGGGGCCAGAATTTTTGTAGCGAAAAACCGCCCACCACACCATGGTCGGTTTTAATATACAGTGGGCTGGGGAAAAGGTGTCCACTCACGGCAATAAGGAAACTCTCCGTAAGGTGAAGTATGCCGATTAAAACCAGCAAACCCGGAATATGGAGGCCGGCTAGCTGAGCCAACAACTCGGCCAGGAATCCGTCACCCTGGATCAGTGCCGGCCAGTGAGCAGACATTATTCGCAGCAGTGCGGAAGCAAAACCCACCAAACCACCGGCATAAGCAAAGCACAGGTACCGGGGATGGACCAGCATCAGGATGATGGCCAAGGGCCAGACAAAGGGGAAGATGCCGATTTCTATCAGAGAAATTCCGAAAAACACCAGCAAAGCACTGGCCAACAGTCCGCCCGCCAAGCCAAAAACGGCGGAATAGGCTACCTGCCACCCTACAGGATATTTCGCCCGCCCCAACAGTTGAGCTTCATTGCGGGCCACCCTTCTGTATTGAGAGGTAATCAGTAAAACCACTATCCAAAACAGGATGTTTAGCGGAAACATGGCATAGGTGCCCAGAAACAGACGGACGATCTGCATAAACTCCATCTGCCCACTCCCTCGCTACATTTTTTCCAGGATAACTTCCACCGCTTTTTGCATCTGAGTATCGTTTTCTTCCAGCAATCGGTCTATTTCTTCATTTAGTTGGGTGCGGGTCTCCAGATTCAGCTCACCGGTAGCATTTAAACCGTGTTCGTTCTGGAAAGAACGGACGGCCCGCTCGGTGGCGCTGTCGTAGACACCGGTATCATTAACATTATAATCCAGACTCTTAAGCATCTGCTGCAGGAACTGGACATTCATGTCCTCATCGCCGGGCTTCAGGTCTCTGGCCACCCGATGAAAAAGCACGCGCAGCTCGTCAGGCAGTTCCACCTCTACATCCGGCTCCAGGCCCACTTCGTTAATGTCCCGGCCATTGGGCGTCTGGTACTTGGCCACGGTATAGCGCAATCCAGTGCTGTTGGCCAAGCCTTCCAGATGCTGTACCGTTGCCTTGCCGTAGGTCTTTGTACCCACCACTGTGGCGGTACCGGTATCCTGGAAAGCGCCGGCAATAATTTCTGAGGCGGAAGCACTGGCACCGTTAACCAGCACAACTATGGGATATGGTTTTTCTGTTCCGAAGGACTGGTACGTTTCCAGAATTTCTCCGTCCCGGTCCACCATGTGGGTAATGGGTCCGGCCGGCAATAACTCCCGGGCAATTTTTACCGCTTCATTGAGCAAACCGCCGGGATTATCCCGCAAATCGAGAATCAAGCCACCCATATCCTCCGTTTCCAACTCCAACAGAGCTTCGCGGAAAGTTTCCCCGGTATGCTCATCAAAGTTGGTCACTTCAATATAGCCGATGCCCGACTCCAACATCTTGGGAAAGACGCTGGGCAGCATGATACTCTCCCGGATAATTTCTACGGTAATGGGTTCATCCACCCCGTCCCGTTCCACTGTGATGGTGACCGGTGTCCCTTCCGGACCGCGCATCAGCTGGACCGCTTCCATGGTGGTAATACCTACAATATCTTCCCCGTCTACCTCCACGATGCGGTCACCGGCCAACAAGCCGGCGCGCTCACCCGGAGTATTTCTGATGGGTGAAATAATGGTAATATAATCGTCCACTGAGTTGATTTCCACGCCAATTCCGGAAAAAGAACCGTCAATGGTGATCATCATCTCTTCCCAGTGGGAGGGATCCAAAAAGCTGGTCTGGGGATCGTCCAGCGATTCCACCATCCCCTGAATCGCCGCCGTTAACAGCTCTTCCTGCGAAACCTCATCAAGGTAGCGGTCTTCCAGAATGGACAACACTTCCAAAAAAGCTGCCAATTCTGCGGACTTCTCCTCAGCAACGTTATCGTCACCGTTTTCCTCAGCAGCGGGAGGCATGTTCACAGGCCAGCGATAGGCATTCCGGGTAGCGCGATAGGTAATCAGATTACTGAGAACCAGCGCCACAGCCAGCATAATTATGATTCGTCTTTTCAAACTAAAGACACCAACTTTCAGCCTAGTTTTTTCAGTCACTAACACAGACTTAGAATGAATAAATGAAATTCGCCCTAATTATCATTATAAACCTATCACGCGTTTTTTTCTACTGTAGATTCCACCGCAATATCTGACAAGAAAGGCGCACTCTTTCGGTTTCCTCAGCGCGCGCTTTTGTACTGCCACATTAGCAGCTTCGCTATCTCCGAAGCTTTATAATGCTGGCAGTACAAACAAGAACGCACCCCAGTGCAAGGTGCGTTCACAAGTCTATGCTATTGAATATATGGCAGTGGATTGACCCTCTCGCCGTTTATCCGAACTTCAAAATGCAGATGCGGTCCGGTAGAAGCGCCTGTGGAACCTATTACCCCTAAGGGTTGCCCACGCCCTACCGTTTCCCCGTTGCTGACGTGGAAACGGGCCAGGTGTGCGTAGGCTGTGGCAACACCGCCTCCGTGGTCAACAATTACCAGGTTTCCATAGCCCCTCCGTTGTCCCGGAAACTGATCCGGGAATATGTACGCTACCCCTGAATCGGCAGCCACCGTATTAACGGGAGCTCCGCTTCGGTTACGGGGATACCGGCTGTGCGGTATGGCTATATCCACACCACCATGCCATGCTCCGGGAGCCCCGGTTATGGGATTAACGCGTGTCCCGAAGCGGGAAGTAATCCATGCCGGACCATATTCCGGCACGGGCCAGACCATTTGTCCCGTACCGCGGGAAGCAGGTGCACTGGCCCGGGCAGCGGCAGCCTGCAGCTGCTTAATGGTTTCTTCCAGCTGTTTAGCTTCCGCTTCCATGGAGCTTACAGCTTCATCCATTTCCCGAAAAGCCTCTTCTAAAGCTGATGCCAGTCGTTGCTGTTCGGCCTGCTTCTTTTCCAAATCAGTACGCTTGGCAATATTCTCCCGACGTAACAGTTCCAGTTCCTGGCGCCGGCCTTCCAGCTCCTCTTTCATCGCCACAATCCGGGCCCGTTCTTCCCGTAACTCGGTTAGAATGGCCTTATCTTCCGCGATAATTAGCTGTAAATCATTGTAGCGGGTTAGAAACTCGCCAAAGGAGGAGCTGCTAAACAGCACATCCAGGTAACTGACGGCGCCGTTTTCATGCATGGCCCGCAAGCGCACCGCCATGACCTGATCCATTTCCTTAATGCTTGCTTCAGCGTCGGCCAGTTCCGCCACTATCTTCTCAATCTCGGCCTCCGTGGCACTGATCTGGTTGCCAATGGAGCGCAATTCGGCCTGAATAACCCTGGTTTCGGCCTCCAGGCGGCGGATTTCCCTTTCTACCCGCTCCTGTTCCTCTTTGTTCTGCTGCAGCTCTTTCTTCTGATCATCAATGCCCCCGCGGACGGAATCAAGTTCCTGCTGCTTATCACTAATCTGATTGGCAAAGACCGGCAGAATACCGGTGCCCAACAACAGCACCACCAACAGCAAAACGATTCCCGCTTTTACCTTCGACAATTCCATCCCTCCCGCACTTAAACTTTCAGGAACCTGCGCATAGAAACCAGGCTGCCCATTCCGCCGATGGCGGTCCCCAACAGGAGCAACAGTTTCGCCAGTTCACTGATAATAACTTCCGGAGCTACCAACGGTAAAAAATACAGATTGAGGCTTGTCCACGCCACCACTTCGCCGTACACAAACACCAGCACCAGCGTGGGCATCAAGGCACCCAAAAACCCCAATAATACCCCTTCTATCAGGAAGGGCCAGCGCACAAACCATTCCGTGGCCCCCACATACTTCATAATCATGATTTCCTTGGAGCGGGCATTTACGGTGAGTTTGATGGTGTTGGCAATCAGGAACATGGCCGTCAGCGCCAACCCGGTCATAAAGGCCATCCCCACCCACCTGATGGTACCGGTAAACATAAAGAGCCGCTCCACCACTTCCGTGCCGTAGTCCACCCGGGCAATACCCTGCATTCTCTCCAACTGTGCCGCCACCGCCGGAATATCTTCCGGAATAATGGTGCGGACTTCAAAAGAATCACGGAGCGGATTTCGGTCATCCTCATACCCTTCCACCAGATCGCCCAGTTGGTCCCGCAGGCGGTACAGCGCTTCGTCTTTGCCCACGAAGCGGACTTCCTCCACCTGTTCAAGCTGAATTACCTGAACCCGCAGCGAATCCACTTGACGGGTGGATAATTCCTCATCCACATAAGCGATAATCTCCACCTGATCCTTGATATCTTCCGCCAAATGCTCCACGTTAATATTCAACAGCAGAAAACTGCCCAAAATAAACAGGGTTACCGTCACAACGCCCACTGAGGCAAAGCTCATCCAGCCGTTGCGAAAAATGCTGCTGAACGCTTCTTTGATGTAATATATAAAGTTTCTAATTAGCATGCTGGCAGTATACTCCTCTCTTTTCGTCCCGCACAATGTTGCCATTGCTTAGCACAAGAACCCTCTGCCTCATGGTATCCACAATATCCTTGTCATGGGTAGCCATAACAATGGTGGTGCCACGAATATTAATATTTTTTAATGCATCCATAATGCCGGTGGATGTCTTGGGATCCAAGTTTCCGGTGGGTTCATCGGCAATAATCAATGTGGGCTGATTCACAATAGCCCGCGCCAGGCAAACACGCTGCTGTTCACCGCCGGAAAGCTCCTGCGGCTTCATTTTTGCCTTGTGGGATATGCCCACTACCTCCAGGGCCTCGGGCACACGACGCCGGACTTCACGGCCAGGAGCACCGATAACCTGCATGGCAAAGGCCACATTGTCATATACACTGCGATTGTTCAACAGTCTGAAATCCTGAAAGACCACACCTACATTGCGCCGAAACAGCGGTACTTCCCTGCGTTTTAGCCGGGTGATGTCCCGGCCCTGTACTCTGATACTGCCTGAAGTGGGCAAAAACTCACGGCACATTAAGCGGATTAGCGTTGATTTCCCTGCGCCGCTTTCCCCCACTACAAAAACAAACTCTCCACGCTCAATACAGACGTTTATGTTTTTCAACGCTGACACGCCGTTTGGGTAGGCCATGGAAACGCGTTGAACTTCAATCATTTTGTCCTGGTCACTCCATTCCTGCTTTAACATTGGGTTTAGCTTAACAAAATCTTAAACTTCCTAATAAACACTTAACATAATTTCGACAGCAATCTAGAAAAACCTTTTACCTGCGCCACTTTTTTTGTATATTTTTTGTAAAATCCCCTCAAGTGTTGGCGTATCTGACTTCCCTTTCCACAAAGGAGTTTTTGCCTGCCGGACAGAAGAAAATACAGTAAGATAGAAAAACAAAGGAGGAACAGATATGAACATCCTGATTGGCGGTGCCGCAGGCCAGGGCATGGAGACCATTGCCCAGCTGCTGGGCAAAGCGCTGGTACGGACAGGATATGGCGTACTGAGCGCCAAGGACTATATGTCAAGAGTGCGCGGCGGACACAATTTCACGCGCCTGCGCATCGGCAGAAAAACGCCCTGGACGGCCGACGGCCCAATTAACCTCCTGGTGGCCTTAAATGAAGAGGCCTACCAGATCCACAGTGCAGACCTGGCCGACAATGGACGGATTATTTTTGACCCGGAAGAATTTACCCCTGAAAACAAGAATGACAACCAAGTGGCGGTGCAGTTGGAGAAACTGGCTAAAGATGCAGGCAATAAGATTATGGCCAACACCGTTGCCGTAGGAGCGACCCTGGCACTGCTGGGACTGCAAACAACAGAAACGGAAGAGCTATTAACTGAAACCTTTGGCAAAGAACTGGCGGGGAAGAACATCCTGGCCCTGAAAGCGGGCCACCAGGAGGCGGGCAAACAATGTGAGACCTGCTTGACCCTGCCGGATAAACAGGAGAGAGGCAAGCAACTTTTCCTGGACGGCAACTCAACACTGGGAATGGCGGCGCTAGCCAGCGGCTGCCGCTTCCTTTCCGCTTATCCCATGACTCCGTCCACCGGCATCATGACCTATCTGGCCGGCAAACAGGACTCCCATGACGTGGTGGTTGAGCAGGCCGAAGATGAAATTGCCGCCATCAACATGGCCCTGGGAGCTTCTTTTACCGGGGCCCGGGCCATGACCTGCACCTCAGGCGGCGGGTTTGCTTTGATGGTGGAAGGACTCTCCCTGGCCGGCATGACGGAAACACCTTTGGTAATTGCGTTGGCCATGCGCCCCGGACCGGCCACCGGCCTGCCCACCCGCACCGAGCAGGGTGATTTGGAATTTGCCCTCCACGGGGGACACGGTGAATTCCCGCGCGCCATTCTTAGCGCCACCCATGCCGAAGATGCCTTCTACCGGCTAAATAAAGCTTTTGACCTGGCGGAGAAATACCAAACACCGGTCATCTTCCTCTCAGACCAGGATTTCGGTGACACCGCCCGCTCCATCCCACCCTTTGATTTCTCCAAGCTATGCTACAGAAGGCATCTGGTGAGCGAAGATAACCTGAAAAAACCCTATCAGCGCTACCGCATCACAGAAAACGGCATCTCCCCCCGGGCACTGCCAGGCCAGTTTGCCGGAGAAACGGTATTGGCCGACAGTGACGAGCACGACGAAAACGGTAACATTATCGAAGACGCCGAAACACGCACCAGAATGGTGAGGAAAAGAATGAAAAAAACGGCCCTGCTGGCCGCTGAGATGGATGAACCCAAAATAACAGGGGAGAAAAGTGGCGACATACTGCTAATTGGCTGGGGCTCCACATACGGTGCCCTGCAGGAAGCCCGACAGCTGCTCAGCAAGACAGGACAACAGGTCACACACCTGCATTTTGCCGACCTTTGGCCGCTGCGCTGCGCCCAGATCAAGTCACTCTTTCCCCGCTTTAAACAGAGAATTTGTGTGGAAAACAATGCCACCGGCCAGTTTGCAGCCCTCCTGCGTCGCGAAACCGGCCTGAAAGTAGACCGGGAAATCCTCAAATTTAACGGCAGGCCCTTTATGGCCTCCGAAATTGTCAGGGAGGTGCAAAAAGATGTGTAATGCCAAAGATTATCTTATTAACGAAACCGCCTGGTGTCCCGGCTGCGGCAACTTTGCCATTCGGGAAGCACTGGCGGCGGCGCTGGCAGAATTAGAACTGCCCCATCATCAGGTCCTTTTGTGCTCCGGCATCGGCCAGGCGGCAAAAATGCCCCATTATATCAAGGTCAACGGCTTTAACGGCCTGCACGGCCGCGCACTGCCCCCGGCCATCGGCGCCCGGGTAGCCAACACATCCCTGAAAGTTATCGTAGAATCCGGTGACGGCGACACCTACGGAGAAGGAGGCAACCACTTTATCCATAATATCCGGCGCAACCCGGACATTGCCCATTTCGTCCACAATAACCAGATCTACGGCCTCACCAAAGGGCAGGCCAGTCCCACCAGCGAGACCGGCATGAAAACCAAGGTCCAGACCGCCGGTAATATCCTGCCTCCCTTTAACCCCCTTTCCACCGCCCTGGTGATGGGAGCCGGCTTTATGGCCCGTTGTTTTTCCGGAGAAAAGGACCACTTAAAAGAAACCATGAAGCAGGCCATCCAGTTCCCCGGATACGCGCTAATCGACATCCTGCAGCCCTGCGTCTCTTTCAACAAACTAAACACATACGGCTGGTACAAAGAACGGGTTTACCACCCGGAAAACCATGACCCACAAAACTGGCAGGCAGCCATGGAGCTGGCCCGACAGTGGGGCGACGAAATACCACTGGGCATCTTCTACAACGTCCCTCACGAAACCTTTGAATCTCACTTCCCCACTCTCCGGGGCGAACCCCTGGCCACCCGCCCCTTTAACCCCGCCGACCTCTCCTCCCTCCAGGACGAATTCCTCTAACGGAAAAGCGTGGACAGAGGGACAGGTTTATTTGTCCACAATTCATTCTCAAAAAAGCGCAGTCTGCATGCAGCAGATTGCGCTTTTTGCTGTCAAAATGGGACACGGGGACAGGTCAACTGTCCCATGCTTACTGGGAGAATCAGTTCCTTTGCTTAACTAAAAAGCTAACCCCTTGTGTCTTCTAAAAGAGCAGTCTGGCATATTTCCAGACTGCTCTTTATAATGAGACAAAATCACCTGCCTGTCCTCGCAGAGGGTCCCCTTTGTCTCAGATTAGCTTTCGGGGCCGGGTCTGAATCCTTCGCCTAGAACGTCCTGGGCGTTGCCAACGATAACAAAGGCTCGTTCGTCCACTTCGTGGACAATGTTTTTTAGCCGGGGCACTTCCGACTGGGAAACCACGGTAAGTACCATGTCCCGGTCTTCTTTGGTATAAGCGCCCTTACCGGTGAGTATGGTGGCGCCACGGTCCAGGTCACGCAGGATACGCTCCGTTATAGCCTCGGTATGACTGGAAATAATCAGGGTCGCCTTGCTGTTGCTGATACCTTCCTGCACCAGGTCAATCACCCGGCTGGTGACAAAAAGTGAAATCAGCGCATACATGGCCAACTCCAGGTTAAAGACAATACCGGCCAGAGTCACCACCAAAAAATCCACACTGAGCAGGCTTTGCCCCATGGTGAAGCCAAACAGTTTGTTCAGCACCTGAGCAGCCAACACCGTACCGCCGGTGGAACCCCTTGCTCCAAAAACCAGGGCAATACCTACACCCATCAGAATGCCGCCGTACAAAGAAGCCAGCAGCAAGTCCTCGGTAACCCGCGGCAAAAAAACCAATAATTCCACCATTAAAGAAAGAGAAACCGCGCCAAACAAGCCGCGGACAATAAATTTCCAACCAAAAAGTTTTGCTGATAACAGAAATAACGGCAGGTTTAACAAAAAAATTGTTATACCCATCGGTAAACCCAGCAGATGAAAAAGGATTACACCCAGGCCGCTAATGCCGCCGGCCGCAATCTGATTGGGAATAAGAAACATCTGAAATGCAGCGGCCACCACTGCGGTACCAAGTAAAACACCGGTATATTCCCTTATAATCTGAAACCTGGACACACGCACACCCTCCAGTCTAACCGTTCTCGCCGGCAGTCTGACGCAGGTAGGATTCTATCAGTTCATCAAGATCTCCGTCCATTACGGCGTTAATGTTCCCCACTTCCACCCCGGTCCGATGGTCCTTAACCATGGTGTACGGCTGGAATACATAGGAGCGAATCTGGCTCCCCCAGGCAATTTCCTTCTGCTCACCGCGCAGGTTACTCAGCTCTTCTGCCTGCTGCCGCTGATAGAGGTCCGCCAGGCGGGCCTTGAGAATCTTCATGGCCCTGTCGCGGTTAGAATGTTGGGAACGCTCATTCTGACACTGTACCACAGTCCCGGTGGGAATGTGGGTAATCCGCACTGCAGAATCGGTGGTATTAACATGCTGCCCCCCGGCCCCGCTGGCCCGGTAGGTATCAATTTTTAGATCATCGGGAGAAATCTCAATTCCACTGTCCCCTTCTTCCACCTCGGGCAGCACGTCAAGGGACGCAAAAGATGTGTGGCGCCGACTGGCGGCATCAAAGGGAGAAATACGGACCAACCGGTGAACACCGCGTTCCGCCTTCAGAAAACCATAAGCATTACGGCCTTTAATCAGGAGCGTGGCACTCTTAATCCCCGCTTCATCACCGGGCAACAAATCAAGAACCTCTACCTGATAATTTCTCCGTTCCGCCCAGCGGGTATACATCCTAAGCAGCATGTTGGCCCAGTCCTGCGACTCGGTCCCGCCGGCTCCGGGATGAATGGCAATGATGGCGTTGTTGGCATCATACCGGCCACGAAACAGTACAGCCAATTCCAGCTTGTCCATTTCGGCAGCCAGTTCTGCTGCCACCTGCTCCGCATCCACCCACAGTTCCTTATCCCCTTCATCCTCTGCCAGGGTCATGGTTACCTCCAGATCATCCAACTTACGGCGGACATTTTCCAGAGGCTCCACATCGTCGCGCAGTGCTTTTAACTTCTGAATAGTCTTTTGCGCCTGCTCCGAGTTGTTCCAGAATTCAGGCTGAGACGATTCTTTTGTCAGTTTTTCTATTTCCTGCTGTTTGTTGGCAGCGTCAAAGAGACCCCCTCATTTCGTTCAGACGCTCGCGAAACTGCTGATACATCTCCTTTAGTTCGGAAGACATTCTGACACCTACTTCCCACAACATTTTTTATGCTTTTTACCGCTACCACAGGGGCATGGTGCATTGCGGCCCACTTTATCAGACTTTGCCGGGCCATGCACCGCCGTACCATCACTGGGCGGAGTTTCATTGGTAACCGCCACAGCCTGACGCTTCGGCGGCGCCTTCACCTCAACACGGTATAACCTGCCCACTGCTTCTTCTTTCAGGGAGCGGATCATTTCATTGAACATTTCATAAGCTTCGTATTTGTATTCAACCAGCGGATTACGCTGTCCGTAAGCCCGCAGGCCCACGCCATGACGCAGGTCATCCATGGCATCAATATGATTCATCCATTTGGTGTCCACCGCCCGCAGAATAACCACACGCTCCGCTTCACGCATGAGTTCCGCACCTATTTTTTCTTCCCGTTCACTATAGAAATCAAAGGCTGCCTGCAAAAGCATCTCGCGTATCTCATCACGGTTTTTCTCCTGCAGATCACTGACCGCAAAGTGCCTGGGCGGCAGAAAGACTGCCTCGGCCCACTCCAATAGGCCGGCCAGATCCCATTCATCTTCGTAAACCTGCTCGCTGGCATAATGAGCGATGGCATCATCAATTAGCTCCGGAACCCACTCCATCACCGTATCCCGCAGGTTCTCTCCTTCCAGAACACGGCGGCGCTGGCTGTAAATTACTTCCCGCTGCTCATTTATCACATCGTCGTATTCCAGAATGTGCTTGCGGATATCAAAGTTACGCGCTTCCACTTTCTTCTGCGCCGTTTCGATGGCCCGGGTAATCAATGGATGGTCAATCTGGGTATCCTCATCCAGCCCCAGCTTCTCCATTACACCAAAGATATTATCGCCACCGAAGAGGCGCATCAGGTCATCTTCTAGGGAGATATAAAACTGACTGGAACCGGCGTCACCCTGACGTCCGGAACGTCCTCGCAGCTGGTTATCAATCCGCCGCGATTCATGGCGCTCCGTACCAATAATATGCAGTCCGCCGGCAGCCACAACTTTTTCCCGCTCCGCCTTGGTTTCCCGCTCATATTTTTCAAGCAGTTCACCAAACCGTTTACGGGCCGCTTCTTTTGCCGCCTCATCAACTTCATCGCTGGTCATTAAATCTTCAATATGCATGCCCTTCTCGCTGCGGAATTCATCTTCTGCCAGGGACTCGTGATTTCCGCCCAGCACAATGTCTGTACCACGGCCCGCCATGTTGGTGGCAATGGTCACCGCACCAAGCCGCCCGGCCTGAGCGACAATTTTAGCTTCCCGGTCATGCTGTTTGGCGTTTAGCACTTCATGGGCAATACCGCGCTTTTGCAGCATACGGCTCAGATCTTCGGAAGTTTCAATGGAGATGGTCCCCACCAAAAGGGGCTGACCGGTATTGTGGCGCTCCACAATCTCCTCCACAACCCAGCGGAATTTACCCTTTTCCGTTTTATAAATGGCATCCGGCAAATCCTGACGGATCATGGGCTTGTTGGTGGGTATCTCCACCACGTCCATGCCGTAAATCGCCTGGAATTCCGCTTCCTCAGTCCTGGCGGTACCGGTCATCCCCGCCAGTTTACTGTACATGCGGAAGTAATTCTGAAAAGTAATGGAAGCCAGCGTCATGCTTTCCTTGGCCACTTTCACCTTTTCCTTGGCTTCAATGGCCTGATGCAAGCCGTCGCTGTAGCGCCGGCCGTACATCAGCCGGCCGGTAAATTCATCCACGATAATAATCTGCCCGTCTTTAACCACATAATTGCGGTCACGTTTCATCAGGCCATATGCCTTCAGGGCATTTTCCACTTTCTTTTTGATTATATTACGGCGCTCCGCCTCCTGGCTTCCCTGCGCCTGCTCTTCTTCCACCTCTTCATAGACTATATCCTCTTCACCGTACAAGCCCCGTTCACCCAAAAGGGATTCAACCTTTTCCTCCCCCTCTTCGGTGAGCACCACAGAATGAGCCTTCTCATCCACGGTGAAGTGAGTTTCTTCTTTCAGACGGCTCACAGCGCTGTCAACCCGGGAATAATCCTCTTCCTGTTTATCGTCTTTCATCTGCCCGGAAATAATCAGCGGAGTTCGGGCCTCATCAATCAGAATACTGTCCACTTCGTCCACAATGGTATAATGCAGCGGCCTTTGCACCAGCTGCTCCCGGTACAACACCATGTTATCCCGGAGATAATCAAAACCGAACTCATTGTTGGTCCCATAAGTAATATCCGCCGCATAGGATTCCCTGCGCTGCACCGGATCCAAACCATGCACAATCAAGCCCACCGAAAGGCCCAGGAATTCATACAGAGGCCCCATCCATTCCCTGTCCCGGCTGGCCAGATAGTCGTTAACCGTAATAATATGAACGCCGCGTCCGGTAAGGGCATTCAAATACGCCGGGAGCGTGGCCACCAGTGTCTTACCTTCACCGGTTTTCATCTCCGATATCCGGCCCTGGTGCAGCACAATACCGCCCAGCACCTGCACATCAAAGTGACGCATGCCCAGAACCCGGCTGCCCGCTTCCCGCACCACCGCATAGGCTTCAGGCAGAATCTCCCACAGCACGTCCTGCTCCGCCTGATACAGCTCTTTCTCCGCCTCTTCCAGCACCCGGCGTTCAGTGGCATCCGCATTGGGAGAAAGCTGTGAACGCTCTTGTTCAACCTTCTCTCGCAGACCCGCCACCCTCTCATCCAGCCGCTGTTTAAACTCGGTGGTCTTATTGCGAAGCTCATCATCAGCCAAAGCCCGCATTTGCTCATCAAAACTATTCACTTTTTCCACAATGGGATTTAATTTTTTCAGTTCCCGTTGATTGGGATCACCAATAATTTTAGCTATGAGGCCGCGCATGCAATACCCTCCATTTTTGTATAATTAAGAAAGGCGCGCTTATTAAGTTCCCTCAACGCGCGCTTTTCCATACCGGTTTCCTTAGCAGCTTCGCAAACTGCGAAGCGTTTTAATTTCCTACCGGTACAATAAAAGGAACCTTTCGGTTCCTTTGCAGAATCCACCGTTATTTTACCATTATTTCTTGGCTGATACAAGTACGGCAGGCTCTTCCTCTCCCACCATCCGCCGCTGGATAAAAAGAAACACACCCATCACAATCAGGATATCACCCACACTGATTACCTGCGCCACCGGCGAGATCCTTGGCAGGGCAATCACATCAGCTAAAAACCAGAGTCGTGTTCCTTCCGTCAGCAAAACATGGGTTCCCGTAGGGGTACCGCTACCGCCCGCCGCAGCAATGGCATCAGCGGAAACCGGCATTCTGCCCCCGTTGGCCGCAATCACCACAAAATTCAGCAGGCTCCCCAGCCCAAACAGTTTAATCCCGGGCTGAGCCAGATTAAGCCAAACCGCATAGAAAAAAAGGATATAGGCTGCAATTTGCAGTCCCGGTGCATAGGTAAAACCTGCATTCTCCACCACACCCACCAAGGCCCGCATCACTAATGCCACCCACACCAAAGGCATGGCTTTCAGGCTAACATCACCCAGCCGCGCCAGTTTCCCCCCTCGCAGTAGGCCTACCACCACAGCCAGGAGAATTCCCAGGACAATCACTCGATTTCCCCCCTGCGCCGCAAAACTTTAACAAAAGCATTAACCACCTGTTCGCAAAACTGAGTATTACAGCAGCGCCGCAGCTCGGCCACAGCTTCCTGCTTACTCATGGGATTACTGTAGATGCGTTCCGAAGTCATGGCATCGAAAGCATCGGCCACACCCACAATCTTTGCTCCCAGTGACATTTTATCCCCCGGCAGGTTATCAGGATAGCCACGTCCGTCGATGCGTTCATGATGATGGCGCACAATATCGGCATGCTCACCGATAAATTTAATATTACTGATAATCTCCGCCCCCACTGCCGAGTGGGACCGTACCAGATCAAATTCATCATCAGACAACCGGCTGGGCTTATTGAGAATCTGCTCCGGAATACCGATTTTACCGATATCATGCATTAATGCCAGGTACTCCAGTTTCTCTACAAAGTCTTCCGGCAGTTTTAACTCCTGAGCAATCTGTACGGTGTATTGTGCCACCCGCTCCGAATGACCGTGAGTATAATGATCTTTGGCGTCGATGGCCTTGGTTAATGCTTTAATAGTGCTGATGTATTGGTTGCGCATGTCAATATACATAATAAATGTGTGTCGTGCAACCATCAACGGTATTAATAGCATCAAGACTCCGTAAAAACCTATGTTAAGATGTACAGCAGCAATCAGGATACCTAAAGAAGCAGTTGCCAGAAGGTTGGGCACAGACCAGCTAAAACTGGTCAACCAGACGCCAAGAAATGACCGCTTCTCCGATAAAGAAATTACGGTCATTACCAGCATAGTGTTCGCTAAAAGATATATAAAAACACTAATTGTGATTGGCAGCAGATCAATAGATAAAGAGATGTTTCCAACCGTTCCACCCAGTAAGACAAAAATTTCACCAGCAACTCTTGTTGCAATAGCCATCTGTGCAGCATTAAAAATCATCCGGTGAAGTTTAGTGCGGAAAAATTTAAATGTTCTAACGTGGAAAATAAGTGCAGCACTTCCCCAGGCTGCTGCTGTAGGGCCAAAAATGATTAACATTGCAAGGCTGATTGCATAGCTAACCGATACATAACCTTGGCCGCGAGGAATAGGTACGTCGAGGTGCTCTAATATAATATACAGGATTACAAACAAGAAAAAGTGCAAGCCAAGCTCTCTAAAATCAGGGCGATCTGAATATAATACAATTAGCCCTATCAAAGTTACGAAAAGTATATATATTTTGATTTGAAGTGGCTCTTCTTTAAATGACATAATCTCTTCCAAAATATAAAAAAAGGACCGACTTCTTAGTAAGGTTTTAGAACCACTTAAAAGCAGCACCACCAGCAAGTACGAGAGTCGCCAGCGCTACGATAGCACGGATAACTTTTGCCATTGAGAAAGCCCCCTTTACGGTTTCCTCTACCGTGGTCCGCTAGATGACGGCAGGTAAACCGCTTCGCTCGGGGTTAAAGGAGAGTGTCGGTCCCTTTTTTTTGCTATGATAAATGTCAAATATCAATAGGAATGCGTCTGTTGATGGCATCGAGGGTGGCTCTGACCACCGCTTCTTTTTCATCCTGTTTAATCAGGGCGCTGCCCACCAGATACTCTTCGCTGGGACCCTGCATATATGTAAGGGCGGCGGAAATCATGTTGCGCCTCCCCATTGGGTATTGCACCACATCTTCAAGAAACACGGTGGTGCCGGAATCCAGAAAATCATTGAGCGCATTAAGGGTAGCTTCGGCAAAGAGGCGTAACCGGTTTGAACTGGAATTTACGCCGCAGCTTTTTCCCTGACAGGAACGCTTGTCCGAGGTAAGTTCAACCAGAGCTTCCAACTGACTCCCCTGCAGGGAATACTGGATGGCTGTAAATTTGACACGCTTGTCCTGCAAAAGCTTTTGCTCGTTTTTGAGTTGAACAACGGATATTTTTTTATGATCAAGATCCAACCCGTACTCGACGCGAAGCAGAGTTTCCACATCCCGAACCAATTGTTTGGCGTTTCTGGTATCTTCCGCCAGGATATGAATCTCTTCGATTTCTTTATTATCGCCGAGCACAATATTTACCGATATCACATCGCGTATCTGTTTAATCAGGTTCTCACATTCAGCAAGCCTGATTTCCTTTGGAGCATCGGCCAATTCAACCCCTCCATCTCTGTATGAACTTTGGATGTGCTCCCCCGAAATTTAAAACTTATTTGGCAGAAATTTCAATACTACTAACCATATTTCGACCCAGTATGTGAAAATCCTTCCTAACTAGGAAAATTAGCTCTAAATCATACAGCCAATTTCTTCCACGAAAGCCCAAATGCAGCCGGTTACCAGAGAATGGCCGCCTAACAGTACTGGTATTTTACTTTGGGTGGCAGCCCGGGTAAATTCCCGGACAAAGGGATTCTGCACCTTTTCATAGTCACCCAGATCGGAATAAAAACGGTCCGCATCGCTAAGGGGCTGTTTCATATGGGCAAACAGGACCCGGGTATCTATAAGTGCGGCGTCAACCGTTTGTTCCAGATAGGAAAAGAAACGGTCCGGCCCTATTTCTTCCAGCCAAAAACCCAACAGCGACACCACTTCATTTCTGTCCAGCCGTCCCAGGGCCTTCATGCCCCGTTCCTCGGAAAAAATGCGCAGGCGCACTTTAAAGTTATGGTTAATGCGGGCAATGGCCGGCGCGCCAATACGTCCAATCATGGCCACGTCGGGATAATTGCTTTTTAAAACATCTTTGAGCCGTCTCACAGCAGTGGTGTCTAACTGCAGTTCATCAAGGGCTTTGCGCAAATGGGGCCCGCCGAAGGGGGAGTCAGCTAGCACCAAAAGATCTGATGGTGTATCAATATCAAACTGGGTTCCCAGTGTAGTGGGCATCAGATTTTGCTCAAAACGGGCATCATAGCGCAAAAGCAAAACCAGGGCGTTATCGGTGGCAGGCAGTTCATGCCGGCTCAGCACCTCTGCGGGATTAAAAGCCACCATGTCTGCAGACTGGACATTATTGGTGACATAGCGACCCTGCTTTTCCAGGACGCGACGGCAGGCTTCGGCCAATTCTTCCCGTTGTACCAGTGGCAGGGCCGCTCCCCCCAGGCATATCACCGCCTGCATCTGATGCTTCTGTACCAAACGCAGCAGTTCCCGGCCAAAATGAAAGTCTGCCGGCGCCGCTTCATTCATCTCTATATGTACCTCACTGCCGGCAAGGGCGGCAATCTCCGGCTGGTTGGTGGACAAAAACACCCGTCCCACTTCGGGCAAAGACAGTAGTTTGGCCAAATTATCCTGCAGTGCTGCGCGCCGGGCACAAATCAGCATCTCTTCCACAGCGCTATGAGCTTCGTTACCTTCAAAAATCACCACATCTATCATTTGCAAAACCTCCCTGTTATCACTTCATCGCTGTTTTTAGAAAAAAAGAAACACCCCTTAGTATTCTACACGGTTTTTCCGCCGTGTGTCTACCAAGGGGTGTCTTTCCTTATTGTTTATTTGAGAGCCGGTTCAATTAAGCCGTACTTGCCGTCTTTACGCCGGTAAATAACATTAACATCCTCATTATCGGCGTTCATGAAGACAAAGAAGTCGTGGCCCAGCAAATTCATCTGCAGAATTGCTTCCTCCACCGGCATGGGCTTCACCACAAAGCGTTTTGTCTTCACCACATCCCAGTCTTCTTCTTCATCTTCCACCTGCGGCAGTTCATTCATGGCTTTAATGCCGCCTCCCTGCCGTGCTTTACGGTTTATGCGGGTCTTATATTTGGCAATCTGCCTTTCCAACTTATCCACCACACTGTCGATGGATGCATACATATCACCTGTGCTTTCCTCCGCACGCAGGATCATTCCCTCAATGGCAGCGGTAACTTCTACTCTGTGCATCCCGTGCTCCACAGTAAGCGTTACCTGTGCCTCTGTATCAACATCAAAATACTTGTCTATTTTACCAATCCGTTTATTCACATACTCCTCTAAAGCGTTGGTCACCTCAATATTTTTGCCGCGTAGAATCAATTTCATCTCGCTCATCTCCTTCCCGCTTTTTTCTAGTATTAACCTTTAGTCTATAAAAATCCTGCCCAAAATAGCTTAACAAAAGATAAATAACTTAAGAAAAAGCGGGGATTAAAAAAATCCCAAATTTCTTTGGGATTTTTTATCCTCATATAATTTCACTGCCATCGCTGGCTACAGTTTTACAACGTTAGCTGCCTGCGGTCCGCGGGTGCCTTCAACAATTTCAAATTCAACTTCTTCCCCTTCAGCCAGAGATTTAAAGCCTTCCTGCTGAATTGCGGAATAATGAACGAATACATCCCCACCGTCTTCTCTTTCGATGAAACCGTACCCTTTTTCCTGGTTAAACCACTTTACTTTTCCGAGCAATTTACATTCCTCCTGAAATAAAACTATGCTACTGCAAAAGCATTAACACAGCATAAATTTATCATAAATTGGCAAAAAAGTCAATGTGACTATCTTCCCACAACGGCCACATAAACCTCGCCAACCCCTGCTTTTAAGAGTGTCTGGCCCGCAAAATGTGCGGTGGCACCTGTGGTGAGCAAATCATCAACCAACAACACCCGTTTGGGCAGCTCAATGTCCGGGTCCGTGTCAAAGGCACCGGCAACGTTGTTCCAACGATGGGCTGCGCCCAGCTTTGTCTGGCTATCTGTGGATTTGGTCCTGATGAGGCTTTTTTTCACCGGCAGCTCCAACTCCGCGCCAATTACCTGTGCCAAAAGCAGAGCCTGATCATACCCCCGCTCCAACAATTTATCTGGATGGAGCGGCACCGGAACCACTGCCCCCAGCGCCGGCCATTGGCTGCGCCTTACCTGCCGGGATACTAACTGCCCCAGCGGGCCCGCCAAATCCTTTCCACCTTTATACTTGTATTTATGGATAGCTTTCTTTAGTTTTCCTCTGTAAAGGCTGACGGAACAGGCGGCGGAAAACGAAAAAGCGCGGTCTCCACAGGCGGAGCAAACTTCGGCCTGGCCAACATGAGGATAGGCACACCGCCGGCAGCAATTTTGGGGGTCACTGACTTCTTCCAGACAGGGGTCACACACGGTACCGATTTCGTTTTCCAAATGATTACGGCTGCGGCAGAAAATACAGCGCGGCGGGAACAACAAATCTAACAATGGTGTCAGCAAGCTCAAAATTTTCGCCTCCCAGACTAAGTCTTTTCGGCCAGCCTGGCCGCTAACCTGGTGTAGCGTGCCTCTACCTTGTTGTTTTTTACTGCGATAGCCAATGCTTTTTTTGTTCCAACCAAAACAACAAGTTCCTTAGCACGGGTAATTGCTGTGTAAAGTAGGTTCCTCTGTAACAATATGTAGTGTTGTGTAACTACCGGTAGAACTACTATGGGATATTCGCTGCCCTGACTTTTATGAACAGACACCGCGTACGACAAAGACAGCTCGTCCAGTTCAGCCTGATCATAAATCACCTCCCGCGCTCCGGCCACATCGGGGAAACGGACGATCATTTCCCCGTCCTCTTTGTTGATAAAGGAAATAAAGCCGATATCGCCGTTAAACACTTCTTTCTGGTAATTATTGCGAATCTGCATTACTTTGTCGCCCAGGCGGAAGTTGGTGCCGCCGCCTTTCATCTCTGTTTTAAAAGGTGCCGGCGGATTCAGGGTTTTCTGCAGGTGGACGTTTAGGTTATCAACCCCCAGCAGGTGGCGTCGCATGGGGGAAAGCACCTGAATATCGGCGATGGCATCGCTGTTTTTATATTTGGGCAGGCGGCGTCCGCATAAATCCAGAATCATGCCCAGAATCTGTTCCGGGTCTTTCTCATTGATGAAGAAAAAATCGGTGGCCTCCCCGTTTAACTGCGGCATTTCCCCCTGGTTAACGCGATGCGCATTGCTGATGATGGCACTTTCGCCGGACTGGCGAAAGATGCGGTCCAGCTTAGCAACCGGCACCGCTTCAGAATTAATAATATCCCGCAGCACGTTACCGGCGCCCACCGAAGGCAGCTGGTCCATATCACCCACCAGAATCAGCTTGCAACCGGGGGGGATAGCTTTGAGTAAATGGTAAAACAGCAGCAAATCAACCATGGACGCTTCATCCACAATAACCACATGGCTTTTAAGCGGCCGCTCCTCATTGCGCTGGAAAGAAAACCCCTCCCCTTCGGTTTGGGCATACTCCAGCAGCCGGTGAATGGTTTTAGCTTCCATTCCGGTGGCTTCCGTCATTCTTTTTGTGGCCCGCCCCGTGGGTGCAGCCAGCATCACCTCCAGCCCATGCTGCTGAAAAAGGGCCAGCAAAGAACGGATGGTGGTGGTTTTTCCTGTACCGGGGCCGCCGGTGACCACTAATAAACCGGTGTCCAGAGCCTGCTGCACCGCCTGCTTTTGAGCGGGAGCCAGATTAATCCCCTCTGCCTCCACCCTGCCCAGATTAACGGTATCCAAAGAAAGCTGATAGGAAGCGATTTCCCGCAGGCGCTGAGCCACATAACGCTCAGCGTAGTATAAAGGAGCCTGGTATACCGCGGCCTCTCCCTCATATTCCTCCTGCATCAGCTGCCCGCCCTGGCAAAGCTTCTCCAGTTGAGACTGCACCGATTCCGTTGACAGCGGACTGTCTCCGGTGGACAATGCCTCCACCGTCTTTTCCAGCAAACTGTCCCGTGGCAGGAAAACATGGCCTTCATCCTGTGCCTCTTTTAGTAAATATAACAGTGCGGCCCGGATGCGGTGGGGTGAGTCGGCGGTTATCCCCATCTCCAGAGCCATTTTATCTGCGGTTTTAAAACCCACACCAAACACATCTTCTGCCAGGCGATAGGGGTTTTCACTGACCCGGGCCACCGTTTCCTCGCCGTATTTACGATAAATACGGGTAGCAAAACCGATGGTCACGCCATAGCTTTGCAAAAAGGTCATCACTTTCATAATTTCCTGACGCTCCGCCAAACTGTCTGAAATAGTGGCGGCCTTTTTTACCCCGATTCCCTCAACTTCACACAGCCTGCCCGGGTCATTTTCAATTATCTCCAGAGCATCCACTCCAAAATGCTCCACGATTTTTTCCGCGGTGGAAGGGCCCACGCCTTTAATGAGACCGGAGGCAAGAAACCGCTCAATGCCTTTTTCATTATGCGGCAGGACAACTTCGTATTGTTGCACCTTAAACTGGCGACCGAACTCTTTGTGCTGGAACCAGTCGCCCTGCACTTTAAGTCGCTCACCCACTGCAAACTTTGGCATATTACCGATTATGGTGTTTAAGCCATCATCGGCACAGCGCAGGCGCGCCACCAAAAACAGCGTTTCTTCGTTATAATATGTAATTCGTTCCAGGGTCCCTTCCAGACAATGCATTGTTTCCCCTCCGCTTGATGTATTCAACACGAAGTGTCGTTCTCCTGCCCAGTAGCAACAAACATATGTACGGGAGGCAGACCTCCCGTTTTTCGGGCTCATTATTTTAAAACGAGACCAGCTCGGTTACTTCACGGGCAGTTTTTCTGACCCGGACCTTTTGCACCAAGGGCCCGCCGGTGCTGCGAAAGATGTTTTTAGCGATAACCTCATCCATGGCTGCGGCCAGCTGGGCTTCGGTCAGGTCTTCCTTGGGGAAAGGAAGGTTGATGGTAAACAGTGAACCTTCCTCATTTCTGAATATTAGTTGTAAAGTGGTTTCCACCACGTCACCTCCTTTCTGACAGCGCTTTTTTTACTCTACAATCAGTTCACCGTCATCCAACCGCCGCAGAACACGTACCGGCAGCTCCTGCAGCTCCAAAAGAGCCTGCATCACATCATACAGATCCTGATGCGTTGTTTCCGGATCTATTCTGCCGAAAGTGCGGCTGACAAAAATGGGATTGCCTTCGTTGTCAATGCCGTTTTCCAGGGTAACCTGACAGCGTGAATAATTCTTTTCCAAAATCACAGCCATCTTGCTCACCTCCCTTTTTGCCTTTATCATCTTGCATTGTGAGTATATATTGGAATATTTGTCCGCGACAAATAAGGAGTTTGCTTAGCAACAGGCAACAAATAATAACTGGACACCCTAAGTAGGAAACCAGCATTTTTATAATTAACTTTACTAAACATATAACAGCTTTTTGCCAGGGCACAAAATATATTTGGAAATTTTTTGTTATTCACTGGAACCTTTTTGTCTTTAAATGCATCTATAATATAGCGGCACTGTTCATACAGTAGGGAGGGGCGGCATTGATTCTGAGAAAATACATACTATTGTTTATCATCTGCAGCCTGTTTCTTGTGGGTTGCACCCCACAGGAAAATACCATACAAGAAATTACGGATACCGATTTGGGAAGTATCACAAAAATCGTCTTTGTCCACAGTACGTCCGGTGAAAGTATAGTGACGGAAGACAGATTAAAGATCTGGGAATTCACCGGGTATCTGGAAGACTTTGTCCTGCAGGAAAGCAGCGATCAACAGGAGCGTACAGAGGATCGGTGGGCAGCGGAGTTTTACGAAAACGGTGAGAAGGCCTTTCAAATTACCTTTGCAAAACCACTAGAAATTAACGGTACAGAATACGAAATTTTAGAACCGCAACTGGATATTGAAGCCGTAGAGCGCTTCATTGATAAACTGCCTGAAAACGATTAAAGGGTGACGCAAAATGCGTCACCCTTTTAAAATACGGTTTTTACTTCAGGCCGGCTTCGTCTTTAAGCAAAGCGGCTTTATCTGTTTTTTCCCAGGGGAGGTCCAAATCATCACGGCCGAAATGGCCATAAGCGGCAACGGGCTGGTAAATGGGCCGGCGCAGCTCCAGGTTTTGGATAATGGCTGCCGGACGCAGATCAAAGTGCTGATTAATCAGTGCTTCAATTTTTTCTTCGGCGATCTTGGCGGTGCCGAAGGTTTCCACCATTAAGGAGAGGGGACGGGCCACACCAATGGCATAAGCCAGCTGAACTTCACACTTATCGGCCAGGCCTGCGGCCACCACGTTCTTAGCCACATAACGGGCTGCGTAAGCGGCGGAACGGTCCACTTTTGTCGGATCCTTACCGGAGAACGCGCCGCCGCCATGGCGGGCATAACCACCGTAAGTATCCACAATAATTTTCCGGCCGGTGAGGCCGGCGTCACCCTGCGGGCCACCCACCACAAAGCGTCCTGTGGGGTTTACATAGTACTGAGTGTCTTTGCTCAGGTATTCTGCGGGTACAATTTTATGTACCACCGCTTCCAACACATCTCTTTTAATGATATCCAGGGACACATCTTCCTGATGCTGGGTAGACACTACGATGGTGTCAATGCCCACCGGCTTACCGTCCTCGTATCTTACCGTCACCTGAGTTTTTCCATCGGGACGAAGGTACGGGAAGGTACCGTCTTTGCGCACCGCTGCCAGCTGCCGCGCCAGTTTGTGAGCCATGGCAATGGGCAGGGGCATCAGCTCCGGCGTTTCATTACAGGCATAGCCAAACATCATGCCCTGGTCACCGGCTCCGATTGCTTCCAGTTCTTCTTCGGAGTAATTGCCCGCCTTGGCTTCAAAACAACGGTCAACACCCATGGCAATGTCCGGAGACTGTTCATCAATGGAGGTTAAAACAGCACAGGTATCGCCGTCAAAACCATATTTGGCCCGGGTATACCCGATATCCTTTACGGTCTTACGCACAATTTTGGCAATGTCCACATAGCAGGATGTGGTGATTTCACCCGCTACCAACACCAGGCCGGTGGTTACAGAAGTCTCCGCCGCCACCCGCGCTGTAGGATCCTGCGCAAAGATAGCATCCAGTATGGCATCGGAAATCTGGTCACAGACTTTATCAGGATGCCCTTCGGTGACCGATTCCGAGGTAAATAAAAAGTTTTTGCCCATCATTCATACCCCCTTGGTTTAGTTTTACTCATTGTGCAAAAATTACACTGCAGACAAATAAAAGAACCTCTTTCGATGAAAGAGGTTCTTATTTGAGAAGTAACCTCTCTTATCTATCAGGGTTTCACTCCCTGCTGGAATTAGCACCGCGACGCGTGTCCGGTTGCCGGGTTTCATCGGGCCAGTCCCTCCACCTTCTCTTGATAAGAGTATTTAATTGTATTATTCACAAGCTCCAGATTAAATAATAAAGGATATGGATATGGTTGTCAAATATTTTTTTATTGTTCCTTATCCACCAAGGCAAACATTAAATCGCCGGAGGCCACCACTTTGCCTTCCACAGTGGCTGTGCCGCGCCCCTTGCCCACCGGCCCGCGGATTTTCTGAATCTCCATCTCCAATACCAGGGTATCGCCGGGTACCACCTGCTTTTTAAAACGCAGGTTGTCAATGCCGGTAAAAAGCGCCAGCTTATCGTCATTTCCCTCCATGCTGAGAATGGCAAAGGCGCCAACCTGGGCCATGGCCTCCACAATAAGCACTCCGGGCATCACCGGGTAGCCGGGAAAGTGCCCCTGAAAAAAAGGCTCGTTAATGGTTACATTCTTCATGCCTTTGGCCGACTGGCCCGGCACAACATCCAACATTTTATCCACCAGCAAAAAAGGGTAGCGGTGGGGCAAAACCGACTGAATATCCCACTCCTGTGACATAAAACTCCTCCTTAACTGCACTTAAAAGTTTTCCACCAAACAACCTTTGATGGATTCCAGCTCTTTTTCCAACTGAATAAGCCGCTCTTCATCGTCCTCTTCCAACAGGGCCAGCTCCAGACGGGAGGTAAATTCCTCGGAAAAGTCCAGCCACTCCCGCAAAAGCTCCCGCGCTTTCAACTTGGCCATCACCTGAGAAGTGTCTTCCACTTCTTCGGGCAGAGGCTTTAATTCCATGGTCTCCATATAGTTGGGTATATAGGTGGAGACCTCGAATTTTTTTTCAATCTCAGCGGAGAAGGACGTCAGCACGTCTTCTTCACCGTGAACCAGAATAACCTGCTTGGGCATCTGCTGAAATTTGCCAAGCCATTTTAAAAGTTCCGTCCGGTCTGCATGGGCACTGAACCCGTCAATGGCCTCGATGCGGGCCCTAACCATGATTTCTTCGCCAAAAATCTTTACTTTTTTGCGCCCTTCCCGGATGCGGCGACCTAATGTCCCTTCGGCCTGGTAACCCACGAAAAGCACGGTGGATTCCTCCCGCCACAGGTTGTGTTTGAGATGATGCTTGATCCGTCCCGCATCGGCCATGCCGCTGGCGGAGATAATCATGGCCCCGCCGGGAAGACGGTTAATTTTTTGTGATTCTTCCGCAGTTTGTGTGAATATGGCCTCGGGAAAATGGAAAGGATCCTGGCCGCTGTGCAAAAGCTGGCGCATCTGCAAATCAAAACATTCAGGATGACGGGAAAAAATCTCGGTGGCGGAAATAGCCAGCGGACTGTCGATATAAATGGGAATGTTGGGAATCTTATGGTCGCGCATCAGCCGGCTCATAAAATAGAGCATTTCCTGAGTACGCCCCACCGCAAAGGATGGTACCACAATGTTACCCTGCTTGTTCACCGTCTCATGAATCAGGGTTTGCAGTTTTTCCAGCTTCTGCTCTTCCTCTTCATGATCCCTTGTACCGTAAGTTCCCTCAATAATCAGGTAATCCGCCTCTTCCAGCACATCGGGGTCGCGGATAATGGGCTGATTTGACTTGCCCAAATCACCTGTAAATACCACCGTTTCCGGCTTACCGTTTTCGGTAATTATCAGCTCGGTAATGGCAGAGCCCAGAATATGGCCGGCATCATAAAATTTAAGGATAATATCCTCTGACAGATTTTCCTGCTGGTAATAGGGGATACTGTCGAAATAGTTAAGTGCCTTTTCCGCATCTTCCACAGTATACAGCGGGTCAGCCTCAGGCCGCCCGGCCCGTTTATTTTTGCGATTGGTCCACTCGGCCTCCATCATTTGAATGTGGCCGCTGTCGGGCAGCATTATTTTTGCCAGGTCCGTGGTGGCCGGAGTGGCCAAAACTCGGCCGCGAAAGCCGTCTTTTACCAGGCGGGGAATCAGGCCCGAATGGTCTATATGCGCATGGGTCAAAATAATATAATCTATTTCCGCAGGATTATATGGATACTGACTGAAGTTTCTGGCCCGCAGGCGTTTTCCTCCCTGAAACAGGCCGCAATCGATGAGCAACTTTTTCCCCGCCGCTTCCAGCAAAAAGGCGGAACCGGTCACCGTTCTGGCGCCTCCGCAAAATGTAAGTTTCATTTTAGCCTCCATTTCCCCTAGCAGGGGCTTTTCTCTCTATATCTTACGTTCGACCCGGGTACTGCGTTTCCCTTTTCTGCAGCATCCGACTAATTTCGTCATCTGTCAACTGGTTGAAATCATCATAAAATTGGCCCACAGCATAAAAATTTTCCGGCTGCAGCGGGCAATAAATACGGTCCACTTCCTGAGAGAGAGTCTCCACCGTATCCGGCGGGGCCACGGGAACGGCCAGGACCAATTCCCTGGGACCACGGCGAGAGATGGACTGCAGCGCGGCGGTGATGGTAAAACCGGTAGCAACTCCGTCATCAATAACCATGGCTGTGCGCCCGGACAAATCGGTGACGGGTCGCTTGCCGCGGTAAGCCTGC
Organism: Dethiobacter alkaliphilus AHT 1; assembly: GCF_000174415.1. Taxonomy (NCBI): domain Bacteria; kingdom Bacillati; phylum Bacillota; class Dethiobacteria; order Dethiobacterales; family Dethiobacteraceae; genus Dethiobacter; species Dethiobacter alkaliphilus. The sequence goes on along the minus strand of NZ_ACJM01000005.1, from coordinate 10,354 downwards.
AGGCGCCTCTTGATTTCCGACACTTCACGGGCTGCCGCTTCATTGATATACTCATCACTAATTCCCAGTCGCTGAACCAAATAAGGGTCCAACAGCACCTCTCCGTCCTCGCAGACCGCACCGATGGCAACTTCCGGCTGATGGGGAGCGGGAATTTTCCGGGGGATAATAAGGTCCAACTGGGAATCCAAAGCATCTGCCACCGGCAGCGCCACAGGAACACCACCTCTGGGCACAGCATATATTACTGTGTCGTAATTCTTATAGCCTTCAAGTTCCCGGGCCAGAATTTCTCCGGCTTCCCGGCGATTGCGATAACGGGTTATCACTCACAGCACCTCCGCAAAGAAGTTAATCTTCAGACTAAAACAGGCACAGACTCCGTCAGGGTAATTCCGGCGGGACGCACCTGACAGCGATAGGCAAAAGCTTCCACACCGTGGGCAACCGCCTGCCTCAACTCCCCGGCAAAAGCCGGATCGGTGCGTTCATTAGGGGTAAAGGCTTCCGCATCATCTCGCTGAATAACAAAGATTACCGCACAGCGGCAGCCTCCTTTGGCCAACTCCCCCAAATGCTGCAGATGACGGCGACCGCGCTCGGTGGGAGCATCGGGAAACAAACCTACCTTTTCTTCCACCAGCGTAACCGACTTGACCTCCACATAGGTGGCCTGCCCCGCATCGGAGAGGAGAAAGTCGAACCGTCCGCCGGCATAAGCGGGCTCACTGCGAATAAATTCGCACTCTGCAAAAGGCGGCAGGAGTCCTTCCTGCAGTCCTTTGGCCACCAACCGGTTGGGAATCTGGGCATCGATGGAAACCCACACCCCCTGATAACGCACAACCCGCAAGCTATAAGCGGTGCGCCTGTTTTTTTTTGCACTTTTCTCCAGCAAAACTTCGGCACCGGGCACAAGCAGCTCTCCCAGCCTGCCTGAGGTGGCTATATGGGCCTGCCATAACTGACCCCCATATTCCACTTCAGCCACAAAGCGGTTTAAGCGGCGCACAAATACTCCCGGTACAGTTGGTAAAAATGTATAATGAATCATCATGTCCTCCAAAACAGTCACCTTTCATTTTACCTTTAAAAGGCAAATAATACAAATTTATTAGTGTCATTTTGCCAATACATACTCCTTGGCAGGAATTTCAACAAAGAGAAAGGAATTTCTTTCAATCACAAGGAGATGATTTTATGGGTTTACTGTTCTTTTTAGATATGGCCGGCACCTTTTTCTTTGCCGTATCCGGTGCCATGGTGGGAGTCAAAAAAAATATGGATCTGTTTGGCATAATTGTCCTGGGCACTGTGACGGCCATCGGCGGCGGTACTCTCCGCGAAGTGCTAATCGGGCAGTTCCCACCGTTTGTTTTTCGGCAGGACGTTTATTTTTACGTGGCAATTATCGGCTCCCTCTTTACCTACCTGTTTGTGGAGTACTTGCTGCGCATCAAGTCCATTGTCCTTCTGGCCGATGCGGTGGGACTGGGCACCTTTGTCACCATTGGTGTGACCCGAGCCTTGTCGGTGGATATTACCGCCACCAGTGCAGTAATCCTGGGCACCATCACAGCAGTAGCCGGTGGCATGATCCGCGATGTGTTGGCCGGCGAAATTCCCTTTGTGCTCACCAGGGATTTTTATGCCGTGAGCTGTATATTAGGTGGCATAACCTATCTGGCCTTAAATTCACTGCAGGCACCCCAAAACGCTACCATGGCTGTCACTACCCTCCTGGTCATAGTCCTGCGGGTGCTGGCCATTCGTTTTGGCTGGAAGCTGCCGCGCCCCCATTAACTTCACAGACAAGGTGCTTTTTGTGCGCTTTAGATTATAATACTAAAGCATATAGAGACGACCGCCTCATTTGGAGACGGTCGTTTTTTGCGGTGACTCCTTTTGTGCTTATTTCTTACCTTGCTCCTGGTTTACCTTAAAACTTGCGTATAAATCTTGCGCACTTCACTTAAAGGACGGCCCTGGCCCAGGAAAGCCCCTTGATACCAGATTTCAAAATGTAAATGCGGCGCACCACTGGCACTTAAATTTTCCCCAACCACAGAGTTTTTTGTACCTGTGTTGCCCACCTTGCCAATTGTTTGCCCCTGACTTACGCTTTGGCCGACCTTCACATCGGAAGAAATACTATCCAGGTGACAATATCTGGTCACTACACCATCCTTATGTTCAATCCAAACTTGCATTCCGCGCAGCTTGTCCAAAATCTCCTCCGGGGTAATACTGGCTGCCATTGCCCTTTCTATGGCTTTATCATACTCTTTTGGCGTCATCTCTTTAAAGTCATGATCAGCCCGGATTATTTTCCCATCCGCCACCGCCCGTACAGACTTTCCTGCAGTATTGTAAAAGTCCAACCCTTCATGCACACCGTTACGATAGCTACGTGGGGCATTAGGTAACTGTCCGTTTACTGAGGTTACAGCTGCCCCCTTGATGGGCATTTTCATATATGAGAGCGCGTTAATAAGCTGAGCTGCCGACATTCTTTTAAAATCTAATTCTGCCGGTTTATTGCCCCCCTCCCGCAAAGCAGGTTGTTCTGCTTTCTGCCTCTTCAGAGAATCAGGAACAGGTATTTCCACCCCTGGCGGTGGTATTACGAGCAACTCTCCCGCCTTAATTAAATTGGGATTGTGCAGTTCATTTTTATTAATTATTGCCTCTGTTTCAACATGGTACCTGGCCGCAATTTTAGTTAGGGTGTCTCCTTTTTTGACTCTGTATTCTATTTCTTCCTCCCTGTCTTCTGGTATGCTTTCTCTCTCCTTTTCCTCCTTACCCTCTGTTTCCTCTTCTTTCTCTGCATCCTCTTTTGCATTTTCTTGCTCATCTGACGCATCATCCTCAGTCGTTAAATCATCGCCGGAATTTGTCTCTTCTTCTTTTATTCCTGGCGGCTGGCTATCCGTTGCAAAGGTTTCCTCAATCTCATTACAGCCGGCTAATAACAACATCAGCGCCGGCAATAGCATTAACATAATAATTTTGCGCCTCATTTGTATACCTCCTCAAAAATAAAAACGCTTTTGCAAGTTACAAAGCGACGGCGGTAGAGAGCTAAAATATATATGTTTGTCTTCATATCAAAGCTATTGATTTCCTCCACGATTTACTTTTTGTCAGCAATTTTTAATAAATGCAAGCAAAAGCCCCGCATCCCTAAAGTGGGGAATGCGAGGCTTTATCTGTACTAACTACAGGTTGATCTTATTTAAAATCTGTTCCACCGCCTGCACCGATAGTGCATCGTCGGGCAGGTCCACCAGCGCCTTGCTCTTTACATCATATTCGGCAACCAGGGGATCCAGCGGCACGGTGCCCAAAAGCTTCAGACCGGTTTTATCGATTTCCGGCTGCAGGTCTTCAATTTCATTGCCTGTTACTTTGGTGACCACCAGGCCGATTTCCTCCAAGTCCAGTTTCACATTTTTTACGATTTCATGAACTCTGCCGGCAGAGCGAATACTGCGGGCGGAAGCGTCACTGACCACAATCAGGGTGTGGACGTTATTGATGATGCGGCGGCTCAAATGCTCCAGGCCCGCTTCGTTGTCTACAGTTACATAGTCATAGTTATCACGCAGCGTTTCCAGGTGTTTGCGCAACAAGTCATTGGGATAGCAGTAGCAGCCGGAACCCTGCGGATTACCCATCACCAACAGGTCGTAACTCTTAGTTTCCACCAAGGCCTGCTGCAGTTTGTATTCAATAAACATTTCCTTTGTCATGCCGGTGGGAATAGCACCGGGTTTTTTGGTTTCTTCCAGCATGGTGGAAATGGTGTCTTCCACTTCCAGGCCCAGCGCTTCATTTAGGTTGGCGTTGGGGTCCGCATCCACCGCCAGCACTGTTTTATTGGCCTTGTTCTTTAGGATATGGCGCAGCATCAGCGCTGTAAATGTGGTTTTGCCCACACCGCCCTTACCGGCTATAGCAATCTGTTTCATGTTACATCCTCCTGTTCTGTACCTAGGCTATTATTTTTTGCCGCATGACCTTTTCTAAATCAGACAGCGTATTGCAGGGATACATCCGCACTATTTTCTGAAACATTTGCACAGATTTCCCGTCCCATTCATCATCGGGCAGTGTGTTGAGCCAGATGACATCTTTAACGATTCTTTTAATTTGCTCCAATTCCTGCACACTGTCTTCCAAAGCCATGGTTTTTGTATCACTGACAATGAGCACATAGCTCTGGCCGGACAGGGCATCCGGGTATTTTTGCCTGAGAGACTTCAGTGACGCTCCCAGGTTAGTGCCGCGTCCCCATTCCGTTGAGCGGTTAACTACCTCCAGCATGGTGGCGTTAAAATCCGAGCCGTGCTGGAAATAGCCGGTTACCCGTTCCACGTCCTCGGAAAAGACAAAACTTTCAATACTGCCCACCACATCATGAATACCATAGATAAACTGCATCACGAAACTGGCGTAGCGGGCCATGGACCCGGAAACATCACAAATCAGCACAATTTTAGGTTTTTGTATCCGGCGGCTGCGGTAGCGCAGACGGAACATGGTGCCGCCGAAGCGGATATTATGACGGATGCTTTTACGTAAATCAAGCTGCTTGTGCTTTTTGCTCTGCCGGTAGCGCCGGCTAATCCGCGCCACCATCTGCCGTGCCAGTTTACGGATTAAGGCACGGGCCCGGGGAACATCTTTATCGGCAATATTTTGCATGTCTTCTTCCAACAAAGAGCCGTCGCCACCGCCGCTACCCACCCCTTCAACCATGGCGTCCAGTTCTTCATCGCCGGTTTTGGGCGCTTCAGACAAATCTATTTCGTTGCGCAGGTTCTTACGCCAGTAAGACAGCGACCCTTTGACCACACTTTCCAATAAGGGGCGAAAATGCTCTTCCACATTCTTGCCGCCCGCCGTTTTGTTAATATAGTCCTGCAGTTTTTCCCGATCCTGCTCGGGAATGCTGGCATACACCGTCTTCTCCTGGTCGGAGATATCCATGGGAGTTCCCTGAAAACTCAGATCTTCGGTGGCCTCATCCAGCATCTGCTGGCGGTATTCCTGTTTCTGCTGGTAGTCGGCCTGGCGTTCCTGTTGCATCTCCGGCGGTGCAAAAAATATATCAAATGCTTTATCGAACACCTGCTGCTCACCGGGCCGTTTCACCAGCGTTGCCTTAAGGGCGGCACGCACCGCTTCCCTGTCGGATAAATCCATCAGCGTCAGGGCCTGCAGGGCATCAATTACCTCTCCGCTGCCAATGCGGATACCGGCATGGCGCAGCAGATGAATAAAGCGCACCACATTAATCTCCAGATAATTTTTCATCGCAATCAGTCCTTATCCGACCGTGCATATTCCGCCAGGCGTTCGGCTCCGATTTTTTTCTCGAAAGCCTCCATATCTCCTTTGGTTTTCAGGACCATGTTCAGCGTTTGCTCCACACCGTTTTTGTTTAAGCGATCCTTATCCATGGCCAAAAGCGCCCGGGTCCAGTCCAGCGTCTCGGCAATGGAGGGCTTTTTCTTAATTTCCTGTTCATTGCGCACCAGCGAAACGGCACGGGCAATTTCGTGGGCCAGTTTTTCACCGCACTGGGGAACACGCGCCTGGATAATATCGATTTCCCGCTCCACGCTGGGGTAATCAAGATACAGGTATACACAGCGCCTTTTCAACCCATCGGAGAGCTCCCGCTCATTGTTACTGGTCAACACCACCATGGGGATCCGGTTGGCAGTCAGCGTGCCCAACTCGGGAACTGAGACCTGAAAATCAGAAAGAACCTCAAAAAGAAAAGCTTCAAACTCTTCGTCGGTCTTATCAATTTCGTCAATCAGCAAAACCGGCTTCTCCTCAGCCTGAATTGCTTTTAACAAAGGCCTTTCCAGCAAATATTCCCGGGAAAACAAATCCTGTTCCAAGTCCTCTGTACAGGCGGTCTCTTTGGAAATCTGAATCTTTAACAGCTGCCGCTGATAATTCCATTCATAAAGCGCTTTATTTTCATCCAGTCCTTCATAACACTGCAGACGAATCAGGTCTGTGGCAAACACCTGGGAAAGCACCTTCGCCAGTTCCGTCTTACCCACACCGGGGGCTCCTTCAATGAGAAGCGGCTTTTCCAGCTTTAAAGACAGATAAACGGTGATAATCACCTGTTCATCGGTAATATAACCCACTTCTTCAAACGCTTTGCGTAAATCAGCAATTGAAACGTCCATCACTCCATCACCCTTCCTCTTTGATGTAATTACATTATATCCTGTGGCATTTGTGCCGGAACATGACACAAATCACACTTTCAGAAAATTCTACTACCATTCTCGCAGAATACGGGTGTCGTTGGATTAATAAAACGTTATTTTTTAAACCGGCGCCCCTTTCTTGCTGTCCACATAGGCCACCGCACTTAATGCAGCCAGCTGACCCTGCCCCACAGCCTTGGCTACCTGATACGGCTTACCCGCCACATCTCCGGCGGCAAAAACTCCGGGAATATTGGTAGCCATATTGGTATCAACTTTAATATGCTTTTCAACCAATTCCAAACCGTTTACCAGCTGGGCCATGGGCATCTGCTCTTTTAGCAGAAAGGCTCCGTCCACATTTAGCTCCCCGCCTTCAGCCAAAAGCAGGGTTTCCATTCTTTCACCGCCCTGAAACTCTTTTACCTTATCACGGAGGACTTCCACGTTGGGCAGCAGTTCACCGGTTTTCTCATACTTGGGCAGGAAGTAGACCTTTTTGGCCACTTCCGCTAAAAAGCGCACTTCATCCTCATGCTCCACGTCATCAGCCAGCACCGCAATGGTTTTATCCCGGTAGAACATGGCGTCACAGGTACCGCAGTAAGAGATACCTTTGCCCACATATGTGTTTTCACCGGGCAGGCTTTTAGCCGCAAAAACTCCAGTGGTTAAAATAACTGTCCTGGCTTCCCAGAACTCGTCCTGGACCTGCAGCTGAAAGGAATCTCCCATGGGAAAGATGCCTGAAACACTTACCTGGGTAATATCAACACCCATTTCCCGTACATGGCGAATAAAGCTCTTACGCAGTTCATCACCGGATAATCCGGGCATGCCCAGATAATTATTTACCCTATGAGCCTTATGCAACGCCGAGCTGCAAAGCTTGGGACCCACCAACAATACGCTTCGGTTTCGCGCTTTTACATTTACCGCCGCAGACAGTCCGGCAGGACCGCATCCGATAATGGCCACATCAACCTTTTCCACAAAAATCCCTCCTCACATTTATCATCATTAGCATACGCAATCATGGTAGTCATTAAGCATCTTTGCGATATTTCGTCATTTTGTCTGATTATTCCTGCATTTATTTTCCTCTCCTTGTCTCACAGGTTAAAAATGGTATAATACAGACAAACAAAAGTATGCTATACAAAAAAGAGATTAGGAGGAAATGTAATGCCTAATGTCCGCTTTCTCGGCCACGCCTGCTTTCAACTGGAGCAGAACGGCAAAACGTATCTTTTTGACCCCTTCATCACCGATAACCCACAGGCTACTGTAAAAGCAGATGAAGTGCAGGCAGATTACATCTTTGTCTCCCACGCCCATGCCGACCATCTGGGGGACACATTTGAAATTGCCAAAAGAACGGGAGCCACAGTAATTTCTACCTTTGAAATTATCCAGGAATGCGAAAAAGAGGATGTCAAAGGACATCCCATGCATGTGGGTGGAAAAACAAAGTTTGAATTTGGTTATGTCCGTGTCACCCCGGCCTTTCACGGAGCCGGCATTGCCGGAGGTCATGCCTGCGGCTTCATCCTCAATTTCGGTGAGTTTACTGTTTACTTTGCCGGAGACACCAGCCTGTTTGGTGACATGAAACTGCTGGGCGAAATAGAGCGCATTAACCTCTTTTTAGTCCCCATCGGCGGAAATTTCACCATGGACATTGATGATGCGGTGTACGCCACCAAGTTCGTGGGTGCAGATACGGTTATCCCCTTCCATTACAATACCTGGCCGCTGATTGCCGCCGATCCGCTGGAATTTAAAAACAAGGTGGAGAAAAACACCTCCAGCCGCTGCCTGGTTTTAAATCCAGGCGAAGATGTGCAGGTTTAGCAGAAACACAAAATGCCGACGATTTATGCATCGTCGGCATTTTGTCAGTTTTGGCGCTGTTCAATTTGCTCATCTAATTCCATGATCTTTGCCAGAATCTCAGCTTTGTAATTCCCTGAGGCTAGCATGAACTCGCGGAGGAGTTCATCCCTCGCTTCGGAAAGGCTTTGAATTTGAGTGGTTGCCATGCTGTTTACCTCCCTTTCTCAGTAGTATTTCCCCCAACTATTCTTCCTATTGTTAAAATATTTATTCCTCTGAATTTTCAAGCAACTACGTACTGATTGTTACCTTCTTCACATTTTATCCTAAATAAAAAACCGCTACCTTATTGTTAGTAATTCTCTGTGCTTGTTCTAATAATAACATGGGCTCAATGTTTTGTCTAGTATTTCACAATGGAAAGTTTAAAAAATTCTATCATTTATAATCTCCTATCGATTTAGGTCGGTACGTGCCGCAAAAGGTTTCCGCCGAGGTAAGCGCATTGGCGCTTAGAACCTGGATTTCTCCGGCTGCGCAACCTTTATCTCCGTTATGATATTCACAGTAATCCACTTCACACTCTACATCCGGATTAGCCAGCGGCAGTCGGCTAAAAGCACGGGCCACCATGCCGGCATAGTTTACATTATCCATGGAAGAAAGCGATGCGGAAAAATCCCTTGGCAAAAAAGTACTACAATCTGTTTCTTCTTCACCCGACTTATTTTCATTTATGGTGATTCCTGCGGCGTTACAAAAATCGCCGCCCACATTATGCGCACAATACACTGCCCTGCAAACAACACGTGCCATCTTCCCACCCCCATACCGCTTAGTATGGCAAATTGACAACAAAAAAACACCGCCAATTCCGACGGTACCGCAGGGCGTATCTTCAATCCTGGTCATATCCTCCGGCATTTAAAATCATTTTATTTCTCTAAGACATCAACAATGGAGAATCTGCTTTGACGCCGGCCATTTCTGTACCGATACACAAAGTCCACCGTTCTGTTATTGTGGAAAATATTCTTGCAAACAAATTTGAAAGGTGGGTGGAAAAGCAAAGAGTTCAGGGAAATAAAAAAACCACGGGAGCAGTTCAAAGCTCTCATGGTTTCTGCATTTGTATGGAGCCGGAAGGAAAACCCATTGGCCATAATCTCACGCAACTATATTGTTCTAAGTACTTCCTCCCAATTATCAGGAAAACCCATCAATTTCAAGTCTACTTGTTCGGTATTCTCGATTAAAGCCGTAAGGTTTGTCACAAAATTCTTCCACTCACTTTTGTTCCGTAGCAACCTACCGGTGATAAAAAGTACAGAAAATACCGTATCATTCTTTATCCCCTTTTTCATGTCACCCCTAAATAATTTTGGGGTGATTTTTAGACGCCTGTCATATAATCTTCCGTAGTGCGCACAAATATTTCTAAAAACTGATAAAGCGTACAGCCAAGACTTAACATACTCACCCTTTGTATTATAGTAATCGCCAGCTATTTTATTTTGATCATCGTCTCTCATGTTGTTGTAAATTTTTGACAACAGACCAAAAGAAGTCAGTTCAATAACAACCCAAACAGGGAAAACTCCTTCGTAAGCTGATTTGTGGTGCTGTACAAAAACCTCATCACTTCGTTCTATTTCTTCTTTAATTTTTTGCATCATGTTACTATGATGAGTTGTATTTCTAAAGTTCTCCTGGTTTTCGTAGCCTGTCGCCCCATATTTATGAGCGATTATATATGAAATATGTGTTCTAAAAGCAACTTCAATAGTTTCCAACACGCCCATAATCATGCTGCGTAGCTTTTTATCGAACTCATAAAGACTATAGACATCGTCAAATGATACCCCTTCATAAAACTTATTATCGGCCTTATATGAAAGCATGTATGCACTTAGCCGATAATAATTTATTCTGCTAAGGGTTTCTATAGCCCGCTCTTCATCTTTAATTGCCAAGCCCCTGCTTTTTAATATATTGACTTGCTCTCCAAAGGTGGTTGGCTTTTTGATCCTGGCCTTCTCACTATTATTGCCCATGATCTTCTCCAGAAATAAAAATGTCCCACCCTGGTCCGCATTGTTAAGAGGCGTGGTGGGCTCTGTTGACTTCATCATACAGCTAATCTGATGCTCTGTCAACCAGCAATGCATGATTTTGTATTTGCCGTTGATAATGGGCAACCTCTACAAATTGGCATACAAATGAAAAAAATAGAGAAAAAATAAAAAACCACGGGAGTTCAAAAAAATCCGTGGTTT